>JBFXBB010000180.1:0-6185 GCA_050183685.1 Amphiplicatus sp. | reverse complement strand
CGCTGATCTTGTCGCCGAACTCCTTCAGAGCCTTTTCGGTCTGATGGATCGTCGCCTCGGCGTGATTCTTCGCTTCGACATGGCCGCGCCGCTTCTTGTCGGCTTCCGCATTAGCCTCGGCCTCCTTGACCATTTTGTCGATATCGGCGTCGGAAAGACCGCCTGAGGCCTGAATGCGGATCGACTGCTCCTTGTTCGTCGCCTTGTCCTTGGCGTTGACATGAACGATGCCATTGGCGTCGATATCGAAGGTCACTTCAATCTGTGGCACGCCGCGCGGGGCGGGCGGAATGCCGACCAGGTCAAACTGGCCGAGCAGCTTATTATCCGCCGCCATTTCGCGTTCGCCCTGGAAGACGCGAATCGTCACCGCGGACTGATTGTCCTCCGCGGTCGAGAAGACTTGGGATTTCTTTGTCGGGATCGTCGTGTTGCGATCAATGAGGCGGGTGAAGACGCCGCCGAGCGTTTCGATGCCGAGCGAGAGGGGCGTGACATCGAGGAGGAGCACGTCTTTCACGTCGCCCTGCAAGACGCCCGCCTGAATGGCCGCGCCGAGGGCGACGACCTCGTCGGGATTGACGCCCTTATGCGGATCGCGGCCGAAGAATTGTTTCACGACCTCCTGCACCTTGGGCATGCGCGTCATGCCGCCGACCAGGATGACCTCGTCGATATCGCCGGCGGCAAGGCCGGCGTCCTTCAAGCAGGCTTTACACGGATCGACCGTGCGCTTGATGAGATCGTCGACCAGGGATTCGAGCTTGGCCCGGCTGAGCTTGATGTTGAGGTGTTTCGGCCCCGTCTGGTCGGCGGTGATGAAGGGCAGGTTCACTTCATATTGGGCGGTCGAGGAAAGCTCCTTTTTCGCCTTTTCAGCCTCTTCCTTGAGGCGCTGCAAGGCGAGCTTGTCCTTGCGCAAATCGATGCCCTGATCTTTCTTGAACTCGTCGGCGAGATAATTGACGATCCTGAGGTCGAAATCTTCGCCCCCCAGGAAGGTGTCGCCATTCGTCGCGAGCACTTCGAAAACGCCGTCGCCGATTTCGAGAATGGAAATGTCGAAGGTGCCGCCGCCGAGGTCGAACACGGCGATTTTCTTGCCGTCCTTCTTTTCAAGACCATAAGCGAGCGCGGCCGCCGTCGGCTCGTTGATGATGCGAAGGACTTCGAGCCCCGCGATCTTGCCGGCGTCCTTGGTCGCCTGGCGCTGCGCGTCGTTGAAATAAGCGGGAACGGTGATGACGGCTTGCGTCACCTCCTGGCCGAGATAGGCCTCGGCCGTCTCTTTCATCTTCTGCAAGATGAAGGCGGAAATCTGCGAGGGGGAATATTTCTTGCCGCGGGAGTCGACCCAGGCGTCGGAATTGTCCGCCTTGACGATCTTATAGGGAACCATGCCCTTGTCCTTCTCGACCATCGGGTCGGAGAAGGTGCGCCCAATGAGGCGCTTGATTGCAAAAAAAGTGTTTTCCGGATTGGTGACGGCCTGGCGCTTGGCCGGCTGGCCAATGAGCCGCTCGCCATCCTCGGCGAAAGCGACGACCGACGGGGTCGTGCGCGAGCCTTCGGAATTCTCGATGACCTTCGGCTCTTTGCCTTCCATCACCGCGACGCAGGAATTCGTCGTGCCGAGGTCGATGCCGATGACTTTACCCATGTCCAGTTCTCTCCTTCGCAGCGAACCAGTCGTTCTTCCGGACCTTCTTAGTCGCCCAAGCCTTTCGCGCGGGCGCCGCTCAGCATCCGTTAGGCCGGCCCCTATTTCCCTTTGTTGACAGGCGGCCCGTCCAACGCCGCCCCGTATCGAACGGCATATAGGCAGGCCGTTTCGAGCCCGCAACCCGGCACGGCATTAAGCGCATATTCATTCCCCCCGGCTATCAACCTCGCAGTCGCGCTACGCTAGGGGAGACGGTTGATGCGCCGCACGAATCCTTTGCTCGCCCTGCCGGTTCTCGCCGCTGGCGCCCTTGCCGGGTGCAGCAGCTCAGCCGGCGGCCCCGAACTGATCCCAAACGGGCCAGGGGGAACAGCGGCGGTCCTCAACACCACGCTGGGAATTATCTCCTATCAAAGCCCGGAGAGCCTTGCCTGCGGAACGCCCCCCTGCGCCGTCGACGAAACCTTCTCGACGTCCAGCGCGACGCTCTCCGTCAACGGCTCGGGAAATGCGCCCAAATCCTTTAATTCCTCAACCCTGACGGATTTTCGAACCGCCAATGCCGTCGTTTTCGATGCGGCGACCAACAGCCTGACCTTCAATGTGGCCCAGGGCGACATCGCCTTTCAGGATACATTCGGGCCGGTGCTTTTGCGCAACCCGGCCGACATCGAAACGCTGGAGAACGACACGCTCGCCATTCTCCTCGCCTCCACGCCGCGCGCGATCGCCGCCGCCGCCGGCGCGCCGACCGGATCTTTCGACGCCTATCTCGGGAATCCCGAGGCGGCCGACGCCTTCATCGAGACCCTGAAAGCGAGCAGCGACCCGGACGATCAGGCCGCGCTCGACGCGTTGACCGAGGCGGCGACCTATATCGAAAGCCGGGACTTCTTCCAATATCAGGGGTCGAACGGGACCTTCTACTGGCAAGCCAAATTCGACGATGGCGGCGAGAAAAACACCGATTATGTGACGCTCGGCGCCTGGGGCGTCGCGCCGTCGGCGACAGCGACCAGCGACGAGGTCTACGGCGCGTCCGTTTTCGGCAAGAACACGCCGATCGACGACATCCCGAATACAGGGTCGGCGACCTATGACGGTCCGCTCGTCGGCTGGCTCCTGCGGGAGAACAAGGTCGAGCAAATGCGCGGCGGCGTGCGCGTGACGGCGGATTTCCCAAGCAACGCCGTGACCTTCGTCGTCGACGCCGACATGGCGATCAACGGCCCGAATGGGACGACGACCTATTCCGATATCGCGACCCTCACCGGCGGCGGCAACATTGTCGGAAACCGCTACGCCGGCGGCATAGCGAGCCAGGACGACACGTCCTTGCGCGGCAATCTCGTTGGCGCCTTTTTCGGCCCCCAGGCCGTACAGACCGGCGGCAGCCTGACCTTCGGCAATAACGAGATTTCCGCCAGCGGCAGCTTCATCGGCGCGCGCCCGACCCCCTGAACGCGCTGCTTGTCAGAAGCTTCGGGTCAGACCGACGCTGACGCGATGGCGGTCATAGCGAAAGCGGTCGCCGTTCGAGTCGTTGCGCAAATAGCGGTAACTCGCCACTGGCGCAAAGCCATAGACCCGCCAATCACGCTTGATGACGCTGATCGATCCGCCATAGGTCCAGTCGCGCCGCGTCGCGCCGATCGAACTGTCATAGCGGTCAAAGGGCCGGTAATAGAGGTCAGGCCCGAATTCGGCGGTCAGACCGAGTGGAAACTCGCGGATGTAAGACGCGCCCGCCTGATATAGCGTATTCCGCAGCACGGGTTCATGGGTTTCTTCGCGCGTCGCCGAAATCGTGACCCGCGCCGCGCTGCGTCGGTCGAGCGCGCGGTGAAGACCGAGCGCGGCCGCATAAACCGGCCCGTCGCGGAGCCTCGCCTCGTCATAGCGCGTGAACGCGCCGCTGAGGCGCAGCGTGACGTCCATGCGGGACGTCACTCCCTTGGTGAACGCAAGGCGGCCGCCCAAGGACCTGCTGTATCCCTCGCCCCCAAAAACCCGCCGACTGGCGGTCGCCAGCGCGCTTGCGCGCAGATCGCCGAGTTGAAGCTGGGGCCCCGCCTCGGCCGCGACAAAGAGATCGTCGAACTGTTTGTTCTGATAATCGGTGAAAGCCGCGCTCGCCCGAACCTCAAGCCGCAACGGCCCGCGAAGACGGGGATAGGCCTCGGCGCTGAGCGTGCTCGACAGACCGATCCCGGACGTCCGGCGGGCGTCTTCATCAAGTTCGAAAGGAAGACCGAAAAGCGTGATGGTCGGATCCTCGGGGCCCGCATTGACATTGCTGTCGGGCGCGATCGCGAGGCTTGCGCTGATCCGCCAGGATTTGCGTTTTTCGATGAGAGCGAGAAACAGTCGGATATTCTCGATCGTTTCCGGCGGCAGATCGCCTGCAAGCGCGAATCGAAAGTGGTAGGCGGCGGCTTCATCCTTCTTCATGGCGAACAGCGCCCGCGCCAGTTCGAGCCGCACGCGCACCAAATCCGGCCGCTCGTCGAGGATAGCGCGGAAGAGCGCCTCGGCCGCCTTATAGTCGCCACGCGCAACGGCGACGAGGCCGAGCAGGAAACGAACCTTCACGCCATCGATGATCCCAGCCGGCGCGTCGAGAAGGGCTTCGAGAATCGGCGCGGCCGCCTCGGGACGACCCTCCTGAACAAGCCGCTCGGCGACTCCGAGGCCGGCGGCGGCGGGAAGAGACGGCAGGTCCGGTCCCTCCCGCAGCGCCGGCGGATCGGGAATCGCGGGCTCGCTCGGCGGCGGCTGCGATGAGGCGGCGGCGACAGATCCCGCCATCGCCAGAAACAGCGCGCGCATAACAACCCCAGGTGACAGGCGGCCTGACCTAGGGCGTTCTCATGACGCGATATGGTTAATCGATTATTGCGCCGCCGCCTGGCGTTAGGGGATTTCTTTCACCACCCGGAAACCGTTGTCGTACTCCCGCGCGCCCGCTTCTTTCGGAATACGATGCGCCGCCCGCAGGCGCCAGCCGCCGGTGTTCCAGGCCCCGCCCTTCAGGACCCGCCGCCGGCAGGGCGGCGCGGGGCTTTTCGCACGACTTTCCGACCAGCAATCGGCGACCCATTCCCAGACATTGCCATGCATGTCATAAAGGCCGAAGGCGTTTGCAGGATAACTCCCGACGGGCGCCGTGCGGCCCCGCGGCTTCGCCGCGGCCGCGCCGTAAGGATGCGAAGCATCGAAATTCGCCGCGCTCGGCTCGATGACCGGACCGAAGGAAAACGGCGTCGCCGTTCCGGCGCGCGCAGCATATTCCCATTCGATCTCGCTCGGCAGACGGTAGCGCGCGCCCGTTTTCTCCGACAGCCAGCGGACATAGCCCTGCGCGTCCTCATAAGAAACATTGACGACCGGCCGCCGCCCGCGCCCCCAACCGGCGTCATAGGCCGTCCCCGCTTTACAGCCGTCATCGGCGACGCAGGCGTCCCATTCCTCAAAAGTCACCTCATGCGCGCCGATCGCAAAGGGCCGGGCGATGGCGACCGTTTTCATCGGCCCCTCCGCGACGACGCGCGAGGGCTCGTCCGCAGGCGAGCCGAAGGCGAATTCCCCTGCCGGCAGCGTCGCCATTTCCGGGCATGACTCGCAATCGCGGAATATAGCGCCGGGCCGCCGCGGCGCCCGCCCCTCCGTCGCTCCCAGGGACGGAGCCTCTTCGGACTCCATCGATTCGACGATGAGGGCGGCAAGCTCATCGCTCCGCGAGCCCGCCGCATCCATGCGTTCCCCTGACGCTGGTTTTTTTGTCGGGGCGGGCGGCGCGGCGCGGGCGGGCCGCGCATCGTCCAGCGGCGGCGCGGGCGGCCCTTCCGCCAGCGCCTCACTGACAGAGGGCGGCGTCGCGGCCGCTTCGGATTGGATCTGAAGCTCTGAGGCGGGCTCTGGCGCTCGCTCCAAAACGGACGCCCCTTGGGGCGCGGACTCGGTTTGGGCTTGAGCGAGCAGCGGCGCATCCTCAGAGCGGCGCGAGGCGAGCATGAAAAACCCGCCAAGCATGACGGCCGCCATCAGCGCGAAACTCGCCAGGAGCAGCGCGCGCGGCGAAAAGCGCGGGCGCGACGGCGCGCGATAACGCGTCGACGCGGGCGGCGGGGCGAGACTCGCCGCCCCCGGCGGCAAGCGCGCGGCATAGGCCGCCTGCTCGATCTCATTGACGACGAAACGCCAGCGCGGGTCATGGATATCGCCGGACCAGCCCGCCAGATTGACCGCTTCGAGATGCCGGAACGCGACGGGCGGTTCGATGCGCCCAATGGAAACCGGAATAAGGGCGCCGACCGCCAAAGGAAGCGCCGCCGCCGCAATCATATCCTCCGAGCCGATCGAGGCGCCCGACCAGAGAACAAGCGCCGCGTCAACCTCCTTCGGGTCGAATTCCCCGGGGGCGATCTCATAGCCGGCGCTTTCGAGGGCGAGCGCTATCTTTTCAGCGAAGGCGGCGTTTGGCTGGGCGGCGAGGACCTGCACCCTGATCGCGGCGTTATCT
>JBFXBB010000179.1:0-6203 GCA_050183685.1 Amphiplicatus sp. | reverse complement strand
GAGGGAGCGATAGAAGCCGCGCATGATAGGCAGGCCGCCGCCAGGGTCAAGAAAGACGGAGACCCGCCGCGTGAGAATCACATTTTTCCTGTCATTCCAGGTTCTCGCCGCTTACGCCGCGCCCGAAAATGACAGGGAAAACGCGATTCTCAAAAGGCTCTAATTGAGGCCCGCTCCGCAAGGCGCAAGCATCGCCGTGCGGTCGAGCTTTCTCTTGCGCCGCTTGATGCGGTCGTCGCCGCCATTGTCCTCGGCGTAATTGGTCGGCTCATAGGCGAGCTGCGGGTCGAAATCCTTAAAGGCGATGACCTTGCGCTCGACCTTGTTCAAGATCTTCTGTTCGGCGGAGAAGAACTGAATCGTGCAGCCGCCGTTCAGCGCGATGGTGTTCGCCGCGACCGCGCCGTAAAAGCCGCTCGATACTTTCATGGCGTCATTCACATTGCCGATGATGAGGTTCGACGTGATCGTCGCCATGCGAACCTTTTCGCTGAGATCAATGCCGCGGCCATTGCCGGAAAACTCATTGGCGATGAGCTTGACGCCGTCATAGACGTCGGCGCGGACGCCGGGGCCCTGATTGTAGCGAATGGTGTTGCGCGTCACGAGAAGATCGGCCGCGACGCCCGCAATGCCGACGCCGACGCCATTGCCGAGAATGACATTGTTCGTCACCGCGCCGCGGATGCGCGCCTCGTCGGCGCTCGCGACCTCGACGCCGATCTGCGCGCCGATGATGACATTGCCTTCAAGGCGAACGTCGCCCGCGGCGACCCTGACGCCGGCCTTCGGCCCGTCGAGCGGGCCGCCCTGCGTCGTGCGCACATGAATGAGGTTCTCGATATTGGAGCCGCCCGTCATGAACGACCAGCCTTGATGCTCGGCGCCGGCCGGCTGGCTGTGACGCGACACATAGCCTTGCATGCGGAGCGCATAATCGCGCGATTTCGGATCGTCCCGCCTGTCGCTCTTCTTGGCGTAATCGCGCGGCGGCGCGGCGATGTGCTCGTAAAGCTCCGGCATCAGCTCGCCATAGGCGGCCCGCAGCGGAATATCGGCGTCGGCCGGAATGACGAAGGAATCGCGCAGCGCGAAATTCCCGCCATAAACGTCGATGCAGGGCGCGCCATAGCGCACGCTGTCGAATTTGAAGACGACGTCGCTCAAGGACACCGAGTCGCCCGGCCGGCGCGGATCAACCGTCACGCAGGCCCGGTCCGGCGCGGGCCGGATCACGACATTGCGGCCATAAGCGTCGGGAACCCCCCGGATCGCGACCGCTTTCGTCAGCGCGAGATTTTCATTGTAGACCCCGCCCTCGACGAGGATCGTCCCGCCGGGACGCACGAGCTCGACCGCGCGCGCGATCGTGCGCACGCGCGAGCCGTCGGCCTGACTTACCGTGACCTGATCGCGATTGCCCTCGGCGCGCGGGGACCCGCGGGCCGGGCCGAAACCCGGCTCGTCGGTCGGAAAGCCCCCGATCGAGCTTCGCTCCGCGGCGCTCGCGGAGAGGGCGCCGAGACTTACGGCGGCGGCGAATAACATCACTACGCGGTTCATCGGTCCCCTCCTGCTATTCCACATTGCGCGGCGCGGTGAACTCAAGCCGCTTCAGCGCCTCGCAGGCCGCGCGGTAGCCGAGCGAGCAGCTCTTGGCGAAATATTGCGCCGAGAGCGTCTTGTTCGGCGCGACCTCGTTGAGGCCCGTCGTGCCGTCGCGATAGACGACGCCGAGCGCATAATTGGCGATCGACAGATCGGCCTCGGCCGCCTTCGACAGCCAATTGACCGCGGCCGCCCCGTCCTGCTGCACGCCGATGCCGCGCACATGCATGACGCCGTAGACATATTGCGACATCGGATGGCTCGCGGGCGGCGCCGAGGCGCGGGCGAAGAGATCGACCGTCTGGCGCGGCGTCAGCACGCCGGTGCGCAGGGCCTGCTTGTCTTTTTCGGGCATTTCCGCGTCCTTCTCGACGCTCGAATATTGGAAGCGGCGGATCGCCTCCTGCGTCCCCGGCCCCATCACATTGTCGACCTCGCCGAAATAGAAGCCGAGGGCGCGCAGCGCCCGCTGAATGAGCTTGACGTCGATGTCGGAGATCGCCTTCAGCGCGTCTTCGAGGCGGATTTCCTCCAATTCGCGCTTCAGCCGCTCAAGTTCGAGCTGCTGCTTCGTCGGCATGGTGTGCTCGATCGGCAAGGGCGGCTGCCAGACGGAGACAAGCTCGTTCGCCGCGCGGATCTGCTTTGGATTCATGAGCTGCTCGACGCGCGCGCCGGCATGGCTCGCCGCGCCGACGCCGCGCTGTTCGGCGAGCGTGTACATGACGAGCGCCTGGGTGTTGTTTTTCTCCACGCCCGAGCCCGATTGATGCATCTGGCCGAGGCGGAAAAGATCATAGGGGCTGCCGCGCTGAAAGGTCTCCGAAACGAGCTGTTCGGCGTCGCGGACCTCGCCGTCGGTCATGTCGGCGCGCACTTTCGGCAGGCGCTGATTGGCCATGATGCTGGCGTTGACTTCTTCAGGGGAGGGCTCGCGCCCTTCAAGATTGCGGCGCGTTTCGAAGTCGTAATTCGCCGCGATCGTGTACCATTTCAACGCCGCGACATTGTCGAGCTGCACGACCGTCGGCTTTTCGTCGCGGTCGTCGCGCGCGGTGAATTCGACATTCGAGTAGACGTCGCCGAGCGCATGCTGACAGCGCACGTCCCCGGCGACCGCATAACGCGTCCAGATGTCGATCGCCTGGTCGTATTGTTTGCTCTTATAGGCGGCGAGGCCGATGTCGTAGCCGGTCTGGGCTTTCGGGCCCTTGTCCCTCATCGCCGCCGCCGGGCCCGCTGCAAGGAGCGCCGCCAATAAAACCGCCGCCGCGCATTGGAGCGCCCGGCGCCATCCGCCATCAACTGTCACGGTAATGTCCCTCATAACCCCAAGCTCCCCTCGCCCCGACCCTTTCGCGCCCGCCATCCCGGACGCGAACGCCAGCCTTCCCCGGGGCGACGCCTTGTCCATTAAAGCACGGCCGACAGCGCGCCTCCAGATTAACCTTTACCCTGTTCCAACACAAATGGCGCTTGCGGGGCGCCGCCAAGCGCCTGTCAGCGCGCCGGTTTCGGCCCCGCCGTGACCAGAAAGGCGCAAGCGCCGCCCTCGTCGGGCAGCCGCCGGACGCGCGCGCCCGCGCCCCGGGCGAAATGCGGGATGTCGACGGCCGCGAGGGGATCGTCGGTCAGGATCTTGATCTCGGCGCCGGGCAGGGCGCGGCGCAGCGCGCGCTCCATCAGGAGGACCGGCATCGGGCAACGATAGCCGGCGGCGTCGATCAAAAGCGGGGCGGTCATGCCGAGATCGTAGGGCGAACCGCGCGCCGCGCAATCGGCTCTGAGGCGGGCGTTCGGGCCGGGGCCGGGGCCAGGCCCGCCCCCGGCCCGGCCCCGGCCCGCCCATTCGCCCTAAAGGCTGAGTTGCAGCTCGGCCCCGACGATCCGGCCCTTGTTCAACGGCGCGAAGGAGCCGCCGCCGAGCGGATGGCGGGGAAGCTGCGTCTCGCCGCCATGCGTGACCTCGTCGAGCAAATTCCGGCCGTAGAGCGAGATCGTCGCATGATCATTGACGTTCCAGGCGATCGACGCGTCGAGGATGTCCGCGCCCTGAAGGACGCCGAGATTGTTGTCGGTATAGGCGTTGTCGTCGCGATGGCCCCAATTGAAGCGGGCCGACGCGGGGCCGCGGCTGTAGAGGAAGCCGGCCCCGTAAGCATATTTGGCGAGACGCGGAATATCGAGCGTCGCGTCGGTCTCGTTGATGACGCCGTCTGAATTGAGATCGAACAGCACCGTGTCATATTCGCCGTCGAGATAGCCGAGATCGCCCGTGAAAATGAAATTATCCGTAAGAAAGATTTTCGCTTCGAGCTCATAGCCGAAAATATGCGCGTCCGCCGTGTTGCGGATGATCTGCACGACGCCGGCGAGCGGGTCGGCGAGATTGATCTCGCGCTGCATATTGTCAATTTCCTGATAGAAAAAGGCCGCATTCAGGATCGCCGCGCCGCTCGCGGGCTGTAGCTTGAGGCCCGCCTCGAAGCTGTCGACGGTTTCCTCGTCGAAGGCGGCGATCGGAAAGGCGGTCGAGGTGTTGCGGAGATTATAGCCGCCCGAGCGCACGCCCTGCGTCCAATGGGCGTAGACATTCATCTCGTCATTCACCGCCCAGCGGAAGCCGACCTTCGGCGTGAAATTCTTCCAGACGCGCTCCTCTGCAAGATAGGCGCGGCCGTAGAGCGCGCTGCCGACCGGGACGATAAGGCAGGTGCGCTCGACGACCGAGCAGGGCGCCTGGTTGAAGGTAAAGTTGAAGATCTCGACCTCTTTTTTCTCATTGGTCCAGCGCCCCCCGCCGATCAGCGCGAAGCGCTCGGTCAGCTCGATTTCGACCTGTCCGAACACGCCGTAATTGCGGCTCTCTTGAACGCCGCCGCCGGAAAAGCGCCGCGCGCCGCCGAGAAGCGTCCTGTTTTCCTGATAGGTCTTGTCGTCGTCATAATAATAAAAGCCGACGGTCGTCTCGACGCGGTCGAAGAAGCGGCCCGCATAGCGGATTTCGTTGGATATCTGGTCCAATGTCGTGTTCGAGGCGCCGTTGAACAAGGTCAAGGGCGTTGCGTCGATATCGCCGAGGGTCGGCGTTTCGAGAGCGCGCCAGCCGAAAACATTGGTGATGCGGCCGTCGCCGAAGGGAATGTCGATATTGAGCTCGGCGGTCACGGCGTCCCATTCGACGCTGTAAAAGCCGGGCTCGTTGATCGAGAAAGTGAAGCTGTCCTTCGGCGCCGAAAAGAAGACATTGGCCGAAGGAACGGGCGGCGGGGTCTGGCCGCCCGCAAAGGGCGGCTGGATAAGCCCCGGATGGTTCTGGCTCGCCGGCCCGTCGCCGTCGCTTTCCCCGTGTTCGTAGCGAACCAGGAACTCCGCCGCGTCCGTCGGCGCAAAGCGCAGCGAGGGACGCACCATCCAGGTTTCGGACGCCCCATGCCTGACGAAAGCGTCGGGCTGGTTGACCGCGACCGGAAAGCCGAGGCCCTGAAGCTGCGCGACCGTCGTGAACGGGCTCGAACTCGCGACCGTCGACTGACCCGCCGGGCCGAGCACGCCCGCAACGAGATTGGGGCCGCCGAGATAGCGTTTAAAATAGCCGCGGTCATTGTTGTAATAGGCGGAAATCTTCACCGCGAGGCGGTTCTCGACGAGCGGCGCGGAGACAGAGCCCATCGCATAATAATTGCCGCCCGTCCCGCGAAGGCCGGTTTCGCCCGCGCCTTTGAACGAGGCTTCGAATTCGTCGAGATTAGGCTTTTTGGTGTTGATCAGGACGGCGCCGCCGGTGACGTTGCGGCCAAAGAGGATGCCTTGCGGACCACGGAGGATTTCGACCGATTCAAGGTCGAAAATGTCGAGGACGACGCCGATCGGCGCGCCGAGATAGACGCCGTCGACAAAAACGCCGACGGCCGGATCGATCGAGGGGATCGACGAATTGATGCCAAGGCCGCGGATCGAAAAATTCGCATAGCCCGGCGTCGTGCCGACATCCTCAAGCCCGACATTCGGAACGGAATAGCTGAGATCGGAAAGGGCGCGCACTTTCAGCGCGTCGAGCTGTGCGGCGCCGTAAGCCGTCACGGCGAGCGGGACGTCCTGCACGTTTTCGGCCGAGGCCTTCTTCGTGCCGGTGACGAGAATGACGTCGCGAAAGGCGTCGGCCGCGTCCTGCGCGGCGAGCTTTCCCGATTGACCAAGATTGAAGAGAAGCGCGAAGGCCGACGCCGTCGCCCAAAGACGAGTACGCATTCGAATCCTCCCTTAATATCGCCGGCGGCGAACCGCCGGCGGTTTGTTTATGGGGGAAATATTAGTGCCGGCGCCCGGGCGAACACACAGTCAAGCGCAGTTGTTCCACGCGGGGAGATCTTCGCCTGTGTCTTTTATTCAACAGTGGGGCGCGTCCGAGCCAAGTATTGTTTAGGCGCGCATCCCCGGCGCGCGATGGATTTTGTGCGCTGCGAGGCGGGGAGCTAGATCATACGGCGATCGATCCGAGTCAGAACTCCGCGGCCCATCCTTCGTGACGGCGCTTGCGCGCCTCCTCAGGATGAGGCCCATGCTTGTTGCAACAGTGCGCAGCCTCATCCTGA
>JBFXBB010000178.1:0-6222 GCA_050183685.1 Amphiplicatus sp. | reverse complement strand
GCGCGACTGGCGCGCCTCCAATCGCGGCCGGCGCCTTGATCATATCTGGGTTTCGCCCGCGCTCGCGACGGCCGCGACGAAGGGGGGCCGCGCGGCCTTCGCCGTTCACGAGCGCTGCCGCGGCTGGGCGAAGCCCTCCGATCACGCGCCGGTGACGTTGCAACTCGCGCTTTGAGGAACGCCGCCCATCCTTCGCAACGCGCCTTCGGCGCTCCTCAGGATGAGGCCCGTTTTGTTGCGACAGCGCAAAGCCTCATCCTGAGGAGCGGGCCGCAAGGCCCGCGTCACGAAGGATGGCCGCACGGGGAGCACCGATCGAAATCCCCCTAAGACAGGCCCTTCAAATCGTCGCGCGTCACCGAGCCGGGCACGACCGTCACCGGGATCGGGCGCGCGCCGAGATAGGCCGGCCGGTTCGCGAGCGCGGCGACGAGCGGGCCCGGCCCCTCGGGCGAGGTCGACGCGCCAAGAAACAGAATGGCGATGCGCGGGTCCTCGTCGATCAGCTTACGGAGCTCATCGACAGTGCGTCCCTCGCGGATGATTTTTTCCGGCGCCTCGCCCCATTCGGCTTCGACGAGCGCGGCGAATTCATCAAGACACGCCTCGGCATGTTCATAGGCCTCGGCGCGCATCGTCTCGGCGACCGTCGCCCAATGGCCGAATTCGGGCGGTTCGATCACATGCAGAAGCGTGACCGCCGCGTTCGAATGCCGCGCCCGGCGGGCGGTGAAATACGCCGCCAGCCGCGCCTCCGGGCAATCATGCGCGACAAGAAGAAATTTTAGGCGCGCATCGGCGGCCGTGGCGGGCTTTTCGTCCGTCATGGCGAAAACATGCCCTGAAAGTCTTCCTCCGTCTACTCGGCCGGCCCCCTTGACCGCGCCGGGCGGCGCGGCTAGCGCGGAAGTCGAGGAGACATCCCATGCGCGGCTATTTCGGCGTCGGCGCCGAAGGCGTGTCGAAAGCCATGAATCTCGGCGCGATCCTGCGCACCGCGCACGCTTTCGGCGCGAGCTTTGTGTTCACCGTCGGCGCGGCGCATCGGGCGCGCGACATCGCCCGGTCCGACACCTCGAAGACGGGCGCGCATTTGCCGCTTTACGATTGGGCGAGCCTCGACGACATGCGCCTGCCCAAGGGCTGCGCGCTGGTCGGCGTCGAGCTCGATCCGCAGGCGGTGGATCTGCCGAGCTTTCGCCACCCCTTTAACGCCGCCTATATTCTGGGTCCGGAGAAAGGCGACCTTTCCGAGGCGGCGAAGGCGCGCTGCGCCTATCTGGTGAAAATTCCAACAAAATTCTGCGTCAACCTGTCGGTCGCCGCCGCGATCGTCCTCTATGACCGGCTGCTTGCGCTCGGCGGCCTTGCGCCGCGGCCGGTCGGCGCCGGCGGCGCGGCGGCGCGCGGCCTTCGTGGGAGGCAATGAATTTGAGGGGACGAATTTGGGTTGATCGAACCCAGCCGTCAGCCTTGAACAAGCCCGCGCGTCAGCGCGGCGCCGATTTGAGCCCCCTGGAGCCGCAAGCTCAGCGGCGAGCGGTCCTCAGATCCTGAATGACCGCTTCCGCGATCTTCAGGATGACGGCCGAGGGGCGACTCTTCGGCGGGATCAGCCCGCGGACTTGTCAGCGCCGTTTGCGGCCGCGACGCTTGCCGGCTTTTTTGGCCGGCTTTCTCTTTGCGGTTTTCTTCTTCGCCGCCCGGCGCTTGCCTTTTGCCGCCGGCGCGCCGGCGCCTTGCTCCATCTTGTCGAGAGCGTCGGCATAGGCGCTCAGCGCCTTGATGAAGGCCGAGCGCTGCGAGGCCGGCAAAACGCCGATCGTGCCCTGCTCGGCCCGATTGACCGCCGCCGTCGCCGACGACAGCATGCGTTTGCCCGAGGCCGTGATCGAGACCGCGTTCGCCCGCGCATCGTCCTTGGTGCGCTGGCGGGACAACAGCCCTTTTTTGATCATGCGCGCGATCATGTCGGCGAGCGTCGAGCGGTCGATGCCGGTGGCGTGGACAAGGTCGGTCTGGCTGAGGCCCTCATTCTGCGCGACGGTATGCAAGACTTCGAACTGGCGCGGCGTCGGGCCGTTCGCGCCGACCTCCTTCGCGTAGAGGTCGTGAGCGTATTGCTGGGCCCGGCGCAACAAATGACCGGGAGAGCTTTTCAGCGAGAATGCCATTCCTGTCTCCGTGCTATTGGTCCGCCGCGACCTTGAATATGATCGCGGGTTTCGATCTCCCGGGCGCGGGCGGGAGCGGCGTTTCGCCGTTTTGACGTGCAGCGCCGGCCGCGAACTCAATCATACCCCGCGGTCATAGGGGAATGCCATTAGGCTGTCGCCAATAATTTTGCAACACCCCGTCTTTTTAGATGCGCCTTGGGCGGACATTCCCTGCGCTGACATCGCCTCCCTTCCGTCCAAAGACGCTACGCCTCCGGCGCGCCCTTCGCATGTTTGACGACGAACGGCGCCTGGAGCCCGGCGAAGACGAGATTGGCCGCCGTAAAACCCCAGATCTTGAGATTGACCCAGACGGGCTCGCCGGCGCATTTCACCGCGCCCGCGAGATCGCAGTCGCGCGTCAGCCACCGCCAGGCGGCCTCATTGGCGAGGGCGAGAATGACGAAAAAGACGACATAGCGTCGCGTCAGGACGCGCCAGGCGCCGTCGTCGAGATGCAGCGCGCCGTCGAAGATCGTTTTAAGGAAATTGCGCCCCGTCGCGAGACCGCCGGCGAGCAGGGTCGCAAAAAGGACATAGACGATCGTCGGTTTGATGAAGATGAAGACGCGATTGTGGAGAAGGAGGGCGAGCCCGCCGAGAACGCCGATCACGAGGCCGCTGACAAGCAGCATGGGCGCGACGCGGCGCTCCTTCCATACGCTATAGGCGAAGGCGGCGGCGAAGCTCGGCAAAAACGCGCCCATCGCAAGGAAAAGCTCCTCGCCCTCGGCGATCGTCCAATCCGCGCCGAAGGCGCCGCCGATCGCCGGGGCGAGCCGCCGTCCGAAGAAATAGGCGATGAAAAACGCGACGAGCGGCCCGAAATCGACAAGGAATTTCGCGCGGCCGGAAAGCCGCGCCGGCTTTTTGGTCATCTCAGTCCTCGATTTTTTCCGATTGCGCGGGCGCGCCGAGCCCGGCGAGCGCGCGGGCGAAACTCTCCGCCTTGAAGGGTTGAAGATCCTCGACCGCCTCGCCGACGCCGATGAAATGTATCGGCAAATGGAATTTGTTCGCGAGGGCGACAAGGACGCCGCCCCGCGCCGTGCCGTCGAGCTTGGTCATGACAAGGCCGGTGACGCCGGCGATCTCCCGGAACGTCTCGGCCTGGGAGAGGGCGTTTTGTCCGACCGTCGCATCGAGAACGAGAACGACGTCATGCGGCGCCGTCTCGTCGAGCTTTTTTAGGACGCGGACGATCTTGGCGAGCTCGTCCATCAATTCGCGCTTATTCTGGAGCCGCCCGGCCGTATCGATAAGGAGAACGTCGACGCCTTCGGCCTTGGCGCGCTGAAGGGCGTCATAGGCGAGCCCCGCCGCGTCCGAACCGACAGCGCGGGCGACGACGGCGGCGCCCGCGCGCGCGCCCCATACGGATAATTGCTCGATCGCGGCGGCGCGGAACGTGTCGCCGGCCGCGAGCATGACCGAAAGCCCGTCGGCTTTGAATTTCGCCGCGAGCTTGCCGATGGTCGTCGTCTTGCCCGCGCCGTTGACCCCGGCGACGAGAATGACATGCGGCTTTCTGGCGCGATCGATCGCCAAAGGCGCTTCGAGCGGCCTCAGCGTCTCGGCGACCACTTGCGCGAGCGCCGCGCGCGCCTCCTCATCGGTGACGTTCTTGTCGAAGCGGTCCTTGGCGAGCGCGAGCGCGACGCCCGCCGCCGCCGCGACGCCGAGATCGGCGGCGATCAGCAGCTCTTCGAGCGCCTCAAGCGTCTCATTGTCGAGCTTCTTCTTGTTGAAGATCGCGGCGACATCGGCGGAGAGCTTGTTCGAGCTTTTCGACAGCCCCGCCGTCAGGCGCGAGAAGAACCCTTTCTTTTCGGCGGGCGCCGACGGCGAATGCGGCGCCTCCGGCGCGCCCTCCCCGGGCGGCGCGTCGCCTTTCTTGCCGAAAAGGCCGGAGAAAATGCTCTTCGCCATTGCCCCCCTCAGACCGGCGCGCCGACAAGCATGTCGCCCTCGCGCGAAAGAATGCGAAGGCGCGCAAAAGCGCCGGCCTCGGGCGCCGGCGCGGCGAGCCGCACGGGGGCGAAATTGCCGAGGCGCGCCCGCCCGCCGCTTTCGATGACGGCCTCCTCCTCACGGCCGATCATGGATTCAAGAAAGCCGGAAAGCGCCGCGTCCGCTTTCGCGCGCAGACGCCGCGCCCGCGCGCGCACAATATCGCGCGAAAGCTGCGGCATCCGCGCGGCCGGCGTTCCCGCGCGCGGCGAATAGGGAAAGACATGCAGATATTGCAGGCCGGCCTCGTCGACAAGGCTGAGGCTTTGCTCGAACATTTCCTCCGTCTCCGTCGGAAATCCCGCGATGATGTCGGCGCCCAGAGCGATGTCTGGCCGCATCCGCCTGATACGCTCGCAGAAGGCGATCGCATCGGCGCGGCGGTGGCGCCTCTTCATCCGTTTCAGGATCATGTCGGACCCGGCTTGCAGAGACAAATGCAGATGCGGCGCAAAACGGGGCTCATGTGCAATACGCTCGAAGAGCATTTCGTCGATCTCGGCGACGTCGATCGAGGAAAGACGCAGGCGCGCGAGCCCCGGCGCGCCGTCAAGGACGGCGCCGACAAGCCCGCCAAGGCTCGGCGCGCCGGGAAGATCCGCGCCATAGGACGTGATGTCGACGCCGGTGAGGACGATCTCGGCGCGCCCCGCCTCGGCGAGGCGGCGCGCGGCCGCGACGACCTCGGCCAAAGGAACCGAGCGGGAATTGCCGCGGCCATAAGGAATGATGCAAAAAGTGCAGCGATGATCGCAGCCGTTCTGGACTTCGAGAAAGGCGCGGGCCCGTTCGCCATAGCCGTCGGCGAGATGGCCGGCGGCCTCGCGCACGCTCATGATGTCGTCGACTCGCAAACGCTCTCCTCGCGCCAGCGCGCGCCAGTCGGCCGCCCGGAGCTTTCCCGCATTGCCGAGAACGGCGTCGACTTCCGGCATCGCGGCGAAGGCCTCCGGCTCGATCTGCGCGGCGCAGCCCGTGACGATGATCCGCGCCTCGGGCCGCGCGCGCCGCGCCCGGCGGATCGCCTGCCGGGTCTGGCGCACGGCCTCATTCGTCACCGCGCAGCTATTGACGACGACCGCGCCGGCGAGCCCGGCCGCGCCGGCGAGGCGGCGCATCCGCTCGCCCTCATGGGCGTTGAGGCGGCAGCCGAGCGATATGACTTCCGTTTCGCGCATGGCCGGCTATGTAAGGGCTCCCCGCTTGTTTGTCGAAGGGGCGGGAGGAAATCCCGCCAGCGCCTATGACGCAGATCCAGGCGATCTTTTTGAGCGCCCTCGACCGGATGCTTCGCAGCCTTGTGAAGCAAGGCTCGCTCACCCTTGTCGACGCCGCCGGCGGCCGGCGCGCCTATGGCGACGGCGCGGGGACGCGGGTCGTCATGCGGCTCGACGACCCCCGCCTCTATCGGGCGCTCTTCCTCAATCCGGAACTCGCGGCGGGCGAGGCCTATATGGACGGGACGCTCGCCTTCGAGGAAGGCGGCGTCCGCGACCTGCTTCTTCTCTTTCACGTCAACGCCGCGAGCTTTCGCCGGGGGCCTTTCCGCCGCGCCCTGCATGACGTCGTGCGGCGCGCGCGGCGCCTGCAACAACACAATCCAATCGCCCGCGCGCGCGCGAATGTCGCGCATCACTACGATTTGTCGAATGATTTCTTCAGCCTCTTTCTTGACGAGGACCTCAATTATTCCTGCGCCTATTTCGAGGAGGCGGGGCTGAGTCTCGAAGCGGCGCAGAAAGCAAAGCTCCGCCATATCGCCGCCAAGCTCGCGATCGAGCCCGGCATGCGCGTCCTCGACATCGGATCGGGCTGGGGGGCGATGGCGTTCTATCTCGCCGAGCATCTCGGCGCCGAGGTCGTCGGCGTCACGCTTTCCGAGCAGCAGTTCGCTCTGGCGAAAGAACGCGCGGCGGCGCTGGGCCTTGCCGGCAAGGTCGAATTCCGCCTCGCCGACTATCGCAGCGTCGCCGAACGCTTTGACCGCATCGTCTCG
>JBFXBB010000177.1:0-6269 GCA_050183685.1 Amphiplicatus sp. | reverse complement strand
GCCGCCGAGGCCGTCGCGGAGGACTATCCGGGCCTTGCCGTGCGCGCGATCGCGGCCGATTATGCGAGCGAGGTCGCGCTTCCCTTTATCGCCGGGCGCCGCGTCGCCTTCTTTCCGGGCTCGACCATCGGCAATCTCGACGCGGGCGAGGCGCGCGCGCTTTTAGCGCGCTGGCGCGCGCGGCTCAGCCCCGGCGGGCTGATGATCGTCGGCGTCGATCTTAAGAAAGACCCGCGCATTCTCGAAGCCGCTTACAATGACTCGGCCGGCGTCACCGAAGCCTTCATCAAGAACATCCTCGCGCGCGCCAATCGCGAGCTCGACGCCGATTTCGACCCGGCGCGCTTCCGTTACGATGCGCGCTGGGCGGGCGCCGAGGGACGCATCGAAATGCATCTCGTCAGCAAGGGCGCGCAGAGCGTCGTCATCGCCGGCCGTTCTTTCCGTCTGCGGAAAGACGAGCGCATTCATGTCGAGAATTCGCATAAATACGGCCTTGAGGAGTTCGCCGCCCTCGCGCGGGGAGCGGGATTTGAGCCCGCGGCGCGGTTCCTCGACAGGGCGCGGCTTTTCAGCGTGCATGTCTTAAGCGCGGCCTGAAAACCGCATGAGCCGTATATCTCCGAGCAAGCGGCCTTGCGTCCTCAAATCTGCGCCGCGCTAACGTCCGGCGAAGCGCGTCCTTAGATCCGCCATCACGGTCTCGACTTCGGTCCGCGTCGCATCGAGGCTCTGGCCGGTGTGAACGACATAATCGGCGCGGGCGCGTTTTTCCGCGTCCGGCGTCTGGCGGGCGCGGATCGCCTCGAATTTTTCCGCGCTCATCCCGGCGCGCGCAAGCACCCGCGCGCGCTGCACGGCCTCGGGCGCGGAGACGACGATGACGGCGTCAAAACCGCTTTCGCCGCCGGTCTCGAACAGAAGCGGAATATCGAGAATGGCGATCTCGGCGCCCGCCGCCTCGGCGCGCGCCAAAAAAGCCGCGCGGTCGGCGGCGACGAGGGGATGGACGATCGCTTCAAGCCGCGCGAGCCGCGCCGGCGCGCCGAGGACGAGCGCCGATAATTTGTCGCGGTCGACCGCGCCCTTGACGATCGCCTCGGGAAATTCCGCCGCGATCGGAAGAACCGCCGCGCCGCCCGCCGCATAAAGTCCGTATACGGCCTCGTCAGCGCTCCAGACCTTGGCGCCGAGCGCCTCGAACATTGAGAGCACGGTCGACTTGCCCATGCCGATCGAGCCGGTGAGCGCGGCGAGGATCATCGCGCGCTCGCGCCGGCGAGAAGGCGCTCAAGCGCGGCGCGCAGCGCGCCGTCGACAGCCGCGTCGCGGCCGAGCCAGGCCCGATAGGCCGGGACCGCCTGATGCATCAGCATGGAAAGCCCGTCGACGGTTCTGAGGCCCCGCGCCCTCGCCGCGGCGAGGAGAGGCGTCGTCAGAGGCTTATAGACGATGTCCGAGACGATCGCGCTTTCCGGCAGCCGGTCGAGGCCGATTTCGAGCGGCGGTTCGCCGGTCATGCCGAGGCTCGTCGCGTTGACGAGAAGGTCGGCGGCGGAAAGCGCCGCCTCACGCGCGCCCCAATCGACGGCGCCGACGTCAAGATCGCGGCGGAGCGCCTCGGCGCGCGCGCGGGTGCGGTTGGCGACGAGAATATCCGCAAAGCCCAATTCCTTCAGTGCAAGGACGACGCCGCGCGCCGCGCCGCCCGCGCCAAGCAGGACCGCGCGGCCGCGTCGGTCGGCCTCTGTGAGGATTTCGCGCAGCGCGGCGGAAAATCCCTCGATATCGGAATTGTCCGCATAAGGCGCAGCGCCGAGGGTCAGCATGTTCGCCGCGCCGGCGCGGCGCGCCTTCTCGCTCGCCGTCCCCCGCGCGAGCGCATAGCGAAGCGCGTTCTCCTTATGCGGAATGGTGATATTGACGCCGGCATAGCCTTCCCGGGCGAGCCGGTCCGCCGTCGCCGCGAAACTTTCATAGCCGGGCGGCGTCGCGATCGCGTCATAAGAAACCGCCGCGCCTTCGCGCGCCGCCCAAAAATGATGAATCGCCGGCGACAGCGACTGGCCGAGCGGAAAACCGAGAACCCCGGCGCGTTTCATCAAAACCCTCCGATCCCGCGGCTTTGCAAAAAGCCGAGCGCGGGAAAGAGCGACAGGCCGAGCACGGCGAAATAATCGCCCTCGACGCGCTCGAAAAGCCGCGCGCCGAGGCCCTCGATCTGATAGGCGCCGACGCTCGAAAGAACGCCGTCGCCCGCCGCGTCGAGATAGCGCCCGATCTCGGCCGCGCTCACCGCGCGCATGAAAAGCCGCGGCCGGTCGAGATGGCGAAAGACGATTTTTCCGGCCTCGGCGATCGCGACCGCGTTGATGAGGCTGTGCGCCGCGCCTTGAAGCTCAAGAAGACGCGCCATCGCCTCGGCGCGGCTCTGGGGCTTGTCGAAAAGGCCGCCGCGGAATTCGAGGATCTGGTCCGAGCCGATGACGAGGCCCGGCGCCGTGAAGGCGAGCGCTTTCGCCTCGGCGAGCGCCATCGCGATTTCTTCAAGCGCGGCCCCGGCCTCCAGCATTTCGGCTTTGATCGCGGCTTCGTCGACCTCCGGCCGCGCAATATCGAAATCGAGTCCGGCGTCGCGGAGAATCTTCGCCCGAATGGCGCTCGCCGAGGCGAGGGTGAGGCGCGCGGTCATCGGTTCTGCCTCGCCGACAGCTTGGTGATGATCGCGGCGGCCGTCTCCTCGACGGATTTTCGCGTCACATCGATCGTCGGCCAGCGATGTTTCGCGTAAAGGCGTTTGGCTTGCAAAACCTCGGCGCGGATCGAGTCGAGATCATTATAATCCTTCGCCCGGCCTTCGGCGTTCATCGAGCCGAGACGGCTCGACCGGATCTGCGCAAGCCGTTCCGGCGTCGCGATGAGGCCGACGACGAGGGGCTTTCGAAGGGCGAAAAGCGAGGCGGGCGGTTCTTGACCGGGCACGAAGGGCACATTCGCCGCCTTGACGCCCCGATTGGCGAGATACATGCAGGTCGGCGTCTTCGACGTGCGGCTGACCCCGACCAGCACGACCTCGGCGCCTTCGAGATCCCAGCTCATCTGTCCGTCATCATGGCTGAGCGTGTAGTCGAGCGCCTCAATGCGCTTGAAATAGGCCTCGTTCAGTTCGTGCTGCGCGCCGGCGCGCTGGGTTTGCTCAAGGCCGAGATAATCGGCGAAGGCGGCGAGCAAGGGATCAAGCACGGAAATCGCCGGCGCCTGCAATTCGGAGCACCGCACCTCCAGGATGCGCCGCAGCTCCGGATTGACGACGGTGTAAAGAACGAGGCCGGGCGAGGCCTCGATCTCGGCGAGGGTGCGGTCGAGCTGCGCTTTCGAACGGATGAGCGCGTAAATATGCTCAAGCGGTTTTGCCGCCGCGAATTGCGAGGCGGTCGCCTTCAAAATGGCGTTCAGCGTCTCGCCTGTCGAATCCGAAACGAGATGCACATGGAAATAGCTCGCCAGCGGCGCCGCGCGCGGCTTTTCCGATTTCAACTTTGTCGCGCTTGGCGCAGCGGTCATGATCGGCAGGTCCTGGTGAAAACCGTCCGGCTTTTCCGGCGGGCCCGCCAGTAGACGGGAAAGGCGCCCATTCATGCAAGTCAGACCCCCCAGGGGAATTTGAAAAGCCGGACGGGGTAAGACCGGGCCGGGAACTCTCACCGATTACGGGAAAAAATCCGTCGGACCCGCCGATATCAGCAGAACTCTCCCCGATGATTCAGAAGGATCGCCCAGCCGTCCCGATCTTGGGGAAAGACTTTTACCCGGGGACAAGGCCTTGTATGGCTTCCTGAAAAGCGGCGGAAATCGAGGCGCGTCTTCTTTCTCCCCGAGATTAACACTTATTATCCTTCTCATTCTGATTCTTTCTAAAAGGTTAAAAAGAAAGTGGCGCTGAAAGACGGGGAAAAGAGGGACTTTAAATTCCTCTCGGTTCTCGCCGGAGAGAAAGCGGCCATACCGCCCGTATGGTTCATGCGTCAGGCGGGACGCTATCTTCCCGAATATCGGGCCGTTCGGGAAAAGGCCGGGTCCTTTCTCGACCTTTGCTTCAATCCGGCGCTCGCCGCAGAAGTCACCTTGCAGCCCGTGCGCCGGTTCGATCTCGATGCGGCGATCCTCTTCGCCGACATCCTCCTTATTCCATATGCGCTCGGCCAGTCCTTGACATTCGTCGAAGGGGAAGGCCCGCGCCTTTCCCCCGTCGTGAGCGAAAAAGACCTTGACCCATTCCGGGAGCGAAATGTCGTCGCGGCGCTCGCGCCCGTCTTCGAGACGGTTGCGCGCGTTCGCCGGGAGCTGCCGGCTGAAAAAGCGCTGATCGGTTTCGCCGGCGCGCCCTGGACGGTGGCGACCTATATGCTCGCCGGCGGACCACAGAGGGACCCGGCCGCGCTCCGGGCGTTCTGGTATGACCGGCGCCCTTTCCTCGATGGACTTATCGGTCTTCTCGTCGACAAGACGATCGATTATCTCATCGCGCAGGTCGACGCCGGCGCCGACGCGGTCCAGCTTTTCGACACATGGGCGGGCGGCCTTCCCCGGCCGGTGCTCGACGCCGTCTCGGCGGACCCGCTTTTGCGCATCGCGCGCGCGGTCAAGGAAGCGCGGCCCGGAACGCCGGTCATCCTCTTTCCCAAAGGCGTCGGCGAGAAGGCGGCGGACTATGTCCTTCAGGGCTGCGACGGGTTCTCGATCGATTATGCGATGGATCCGGCCTGGGCGCGGACGCATCTCAGCCCGCGCACGGTCGTCCAGGGCGGGCTCGATCCGATGGCGGTCATCGCCGGCGGGACGGCGATGCGCGAGGGCGCAAGGACGCTGCTGCGCCTGTTCCACGACGTTCCCTATATCTTCAATCTCGGCCACGGCTTCGCGCCGGAAACCCCGCCGGAGAATGTCGGCGCGCTTGTGCGCTATCTCAGATCGGGCGAATGGCGGGCGTGATGCGCGAGTTTCTGTTGTCGATCTATCCCTGGATCAAGGCGTTCCACCTCGCCGCGGTCATCGCCTGGATCGCCGGCATGATGTATCTGCCGCGGCTTTTCGTTTATCACCATCAGGCGGCGAAAGGCGGCGAGGCCGAGGGCTATTTCACGGCGATGGAGCGCCGGCTCCTCAAAGGGATCGTCAATCCGGCGATGATCGCGGTCTGGCTCCTTGGCGGGCTCATGATCTACGCCAATCCGGGGCTTCTCGGCGCGCCCTGGTTTCTTGTGAAGCTCGCTTCGGCGATCGCGATTTCGGCGATCCACGGCCTTTATGCGGGCGCGCAGAAGCAGTTCGCCCGCGGCGAGCGGCCGCGGACCCAGACATTCTGGCGGATCGCCAATGAGGCGCCGTTTCTCCTGGTCGTCGTCATCGCGATCATGGTGATCGTCCGGCCGTGGTGAGACGGGAGTCGAACTCGATCAGCGCTTCGCCCATCCTTCGTGACGCGGGCCTTCGGCCCGCTCCTCAGGATGAGGCTTTCCTTTGTTGCGGCAAAACGGGCCTCATCCTGAGGAGCCTCGCGGGAGCGAGGCGTCACGAAGGATGGGCCGCGCTATGCCGAGCCGAACTCACCGCCGGCGCCCGGCGCTTGTAACCGCCAGGGCGACGCGCTATCTCTACCTTCGACCTTCCTTTGAGCGCAGCGATCACGCGCGCGCCCCTGTTCACCGCTGATCCCTAAAAGGCCGCGCGCGCGGCCCTTTCCGCATATTTCGATTGAAAGGCTCCCCCCCAATGGCTCTCCCGAGCAAAATGACCCTTGAAGAGCTGAAGGCGAAGACGCCGACCGACCTCCTCGCCTTCGCCGAGGAGCTTGAGGTCGAGAACGCCTCGACGCTGCGCAAGCAGGACATGCTGTTCGCGATCCTGAAGGAGCTCGCCGAGCATGACGTCGAGATCACCGGCGGCGGCGTGATGGAAGTCCTTCCCGACGGCTTCGGCTTTCTGCGCTCGCCGGAATCGAATTATCTGCCCGGCCCCGACGACATTTATTGCTCGCCCTCGCAGATCCGCCGCTTCGCGCTGCGCACCGGCGACACCGTCGTCGGCGAGATCAGGAGCCCGAAGGACGGCGAACGCTATTTCGCGTTGCTGAAAGTCGGCACGATCAATTTCGAAGACCCCGAAAAGGCGCGCCACAAGGTGCATTTCGACAATCTGACGCCGCTCTATCCCGATGAACGCCTGAAGATGGAAGTGGCGACCGAGGAGGGCAAGAAAAAGGACCTCAC
>JBFXBB010000176.1:0-6274 GCA_050183685.1 Amphiplicatus sp. | reverse complement strand
TCCGCCGGCGTCCGCGACCAGGCCGGGAAGGCGGCGCGCGCCGCGCTCACCGCAGCCGCGCCATCCGCGCGGGTTGCGGCCTGGGCCTCGCAGACCGGCGCGCCGGTCGAAGGGTCGAAGGACTGGAAGGCGGCGCCCGTCCCCTCGCGCCAGCTCCCGTTAATAAAGAGACCTTCAGCCATGTCCAATTATGGTACGGGTCGGGCCGCGAACCAAACCCCGAATTGCGTCGCGAAAGCTGGAATTTCGCCCCCTCGGGCAGGGAGTTGCGCCCCTCACCAGGCGCGCCAGCGCAGCGCGGCGCCCCTTTCCGCCTTGAGCGCGGCCGCCGTTTGGCGGTCGATGACGACCCGCTCGCCCTCGATGCGCGCGGGCGCCTTGACGGCGCGAAAGCTTGCGAGCCCGCCGGCGGCGAGGAGCGCCGGCGGCGCCGCGCCGACATCGGCGATTTCGGCGAGCTTCAGGACGCGGCTCTCCCTGACGGTCTTCAAATCCGCAACGCGCGCGTCGAGAAGCGGACCGCCGTCAAAGACGTCGATGTAATTGTTGAAGGCGAAGCCTTCCTCCTTGAGCATTTTCAGCGCCGGCTCGGCGCTTTCATGCGGCCGGCCGATACAGGCGCGCGCGTCCTCGGCCATCAGATCGACATAGATCGGATAGCGCGGCATCATGTCCTGGATGAATTGATTGCCATTGGCCGCGTTGGCGGCGTCGGCCGCCTCGAAATCCATCTCGAAAAAGCGCCGGCCGACCGCGTTCCAGAAAGGCTGCGCGCCGTCGGGCGCGCGCCAGCCGCGAAGCTCGGCGCAGACATGCCCGGCGATGACGGCGGAGCTTTGCGCGATGAACATATAGCGCGCCCGCGCCATCAGCTTGCCAAGCCCGCCGCCGCGCGCTTCGGGCGCCATGAAGAGCATGCCGACTTCGGCCGCGCCGGTGAAATCGTGGCTCGGCACGAGGACGCGCCGCATCGCGCGCTTGCCGAGCGCGCGCGAAAAAGAGAATTCGTGATTGATCTTGTAGTTGATGAAGCAGCTGTCGAGGCCGATCGCCGAAAAGATCCCGGTGACGCCGATGACGGCGCCCTCCGCTTCGAGGACAAGCATGTAAACCTCGCCGCCGGGCGCCGTCGCCGCCTTCGCAAAGGAAGCGACGGAGAGATCGAGGCGCGCCTTCAGCGCCTTCCTGTCGGCGGGCAGATTGGTCATGCCGCCGCCCGCCCGGCCCGCCAGCGCGGCGACGGCGTCGAGATCGTCTTCGCGGACGGGCCGGAGGAAGGGGAGGCTCATGCGGCCAGCCCTGGATTTTCGATGTCGCCCGCCGCGACGCGCAGGAAGAGGAGCGCCGAAAGCTTGGCGCGCTCTTCGAGCGAGTCGAGCTTCACGATTTCATCCGCGCTATGAATATGCGCGCCCCTCGCCCCCAAAGTGTCGATGACGGGAATGCCGGCCGCCGCGATATTGTTGCCGTCGCAACAGCCGCCCGTCGCCTGCCAAGCGAGACGAAGGCCAAGCTCGGCGCCGAGCGCTTTCAGCGTTTCGAAAAAACGGGCGAGCGCCGGCGTCATTACTTTCGGCGGCCGCGCAAAGCCGCCGTGAAGCACGGCTCCATAGCCCTCGCGGGCGCCGATTTCCTCGATGAGGGCGCGCGCCTTTTCAAGAAGGAAGGCCGCGTCCTCCGGCTTTTCGACGCGCGCATTGAAGCGCAGAACCGCCATGTCGGGAACGACATTGTTCGCCCCGCCGCCCTCGATCCGGGCGACATTGACGGTAAGGCCTTCGCGCGCGCCCGTCAGCCGGTCGATGCGGGTCGCAAATTCCGCGGCGGCGACGAGCGCGTTGCGCCCGAGATGATGCTCGCGCCCGGCATGGGCGCCGACGCCGCCGAAAATCGCCGAGAAATTGCCGCTGCCCTTGCGCGCGCCGGCGAGCGCGCCGTCCGCCATCGCCGGCTCATAAACGCAGGCGAAGTGTGCGCGCCGCGCCGCCGCCTCGATCAGACCCGCCGAGCCGGGCGAGCCGATCTCCTCATCGGCGTTGACGACGACCTCATAGCCGATCCGGTCGGCGACGCGCGACTGTTCGAGAGCCATCAAGGCGAAAAGCATGATGAGAAGCCCGCTCTTCATGTCGGCGCCGCCGGGGGCGTTCAGCGTATCGGCGTCGAGAAGCTTGTCCTTCTGAAACGGATGATCGGCCGGAAAAACCGTGTCCATATGTCCGGCGAGAAGGAGGCGCACCGGCGCAGAGGGCCTTTTGACGAGACGGAACGAGGCGCCGATTTCGCAAAGCCTGATCTCGCCTTGCGCGGTGACGAGGCTTTCCTTCGCCGACGGGACCGTTTCAATCTCGCCGCCGAGCGGGGCGAACGCCTCGGCGAGAGCGGCGCGCATCAGGGCGAGGCCTTCGAGATTGCGGCTCCCGCTATTGATCGCGCACCAATCGCGCAGGCGCGCCGTCATCGCGGCCCTTTTCCCGTCGAGAAAGGCGAGATCACGCGAAATGTCGGTCTTGCCCGGCATAGAACGCCAAGCAGTAGCGCCGCCCGCAACACCCGGCAAGGCGGGGAATCAGGCGCCGCCGGACTTGATAAGGACAGCCTCCAATGTGCGTATCTGCGACAGCCCCCCGACGATCTCGACGGCGCGCGTCAGGGCGAAACGCAGCATGACGTCGGCGTCGAGATCCTCGCGCGCGACGGCGCGCTGGGGCATTATGCGGTCTTGAACGAGGCTTTTCCAGCCCGCCCTGCTCATCGGGATTGGCCTCGGCTTGCGAAGCTTTCTATAGTCCGCGCGCCTTCTCGCCCGCCCTTTCCTGCTGTTCAAGCGACGTCCTGATGCTGCGCGCCATCGAGTATTTCCTCATCCTCTGGGCCGAAGGCGCGCGCCGCGCGGCCTGGGGCGCCGTCGCGCTCTTTATCGCGCTCGCGCTCGCGGCCGGCTATTACGCCGCGACGCATCTCAAAGTGAACACCGATACGAGCGAGATGCTCGATCCTGACCTTGCCTTCCAGAAAAACGCGGCGGCGCTCCGGGACGCCTTTCCGCAGATCAAGACCGATCTCATCGTCATCGCAAAGGCGCCAAGTCTCGACGAGGCCGACGCCTTCGCCGGACGCCTGCGCGCGCGCCTCCTCAAGCGCGCCGAGCTCAGCGGCGTCTTCGCCCCCGCCGAGGAGCCGTTCTTTCTCGAAAACGGCCTCCTCTATCTCGACACGCCGGAACTGGAGAGCCGACTCGCGCAGATGACCAAAGCGGCGGGCCTCATCGAAACGCTCGTCGCCTCGCCGACCGCGGACACGTTTTTCGCCACCCTCGCCGACAATGACAAACTCGCCGAGAAATCCGATCTCGGCCAGGAGACGCTGCTCGACATCTACGCCGAACTCGCCGAGGTCGTTGAGGCGAGCCTTAGGGGCGAGGCCCGCCCCTTTTCCTGGATGGGCGCGCTCGACACAAGCGAGCCCGGCGAGACGGCGGGGAACGGCTATCTCCGCCTTGTCTACGCCTCGCCGGCGCTCGATTTCTCCCGCCTGCAACCCGCCAAGCCCGCCGTCGAGGCGATCCGCGAGGAGGTCGCCGCCCTCGCCGGCGAGTTTGGGGACCGGGTCGAGGTCTTTGTCACCGGCGATCCGGCGTTGCGCGCCGAAGAGCTCGAATCGGTGACGACCGGGATCGGGCTTTCCTTCCTGCTTTCCTTCGTCGCGGTGAGCCTGCTTCTGATCGCCGCCTTCCGGTCCGCGCTCCTTGCCGGGCTGACAATGGTCTCGCTGCTCGTGACGCTGTCGCTGACCGCCGCCTTCGCCGCCCTCGCCGTCGGCGAGCTCAATCTCGTCTCGATCGCCTTCACGGTGCTCCTTGTCGGGCTCGGCCTCGACTTCGCGATCCACCTTCTCCTCCATATCCAGGAAAGACGCGCGGCCGGGCAGGACGTGCGCCGCGCGCTCAGGGGCTCGATGCATGAGCTCGGCCCGGCGCTGTTTCTCGCCGCGGTGACGACGGCCCTCGCCTTCTTCTCCTTCATTCCGACCGCCTTTGACGGCATCGCCCAGCTCGGCGTCATCGCCGGCGCCGGCGTTCTCATCGCGCTTGTCGTTTCGGTGACCTTCATGCCCGCCGCGCTCGGCGCCCTGCCGAAGCCGCCGGCGCGGCAGGCCGGACGCGTCGTCGCCAAGGGCTTTGAATTTCTGGACCGGATCGCCGGACCCGCCGCGATCGCGACGATTCTTCTCGGCCTCGGCTCGCTTGCTTTCCTCCCCTCGGCGCGTTTCGACGCCGATCCGATGTCGCTCAGAAACCCGGCGAGCAATTCGGTCGAGGGCTTCTACGCGCTCTTTTCCGACGAAGAGACGATCCCCTATCGGCTGACCCGGCTCGCCGCGAGCGCGGCCGAAGCCGAGACGACGTCGGAGGCGGTCAAGGCGCTCGCCACGGTTCGCGGCGCCCGGTCGCTCCCGGACTTCGTTCCCGACGATCAGGACGCAAAGCTTGAGCTTATCGACTTCGCCGCGGGCTCCCTCGTTTTCGCGCTCGACGCCGAGCCCTCGACGGCGCCCGCCGAAAATCGCGACGGGGCGCGCCTCCTCGAAACGCGGCTTCTTCAGACCTATGCGGACGGGCCCGGCGCGCGGCTTGGCGCGGATTTGAAACGCGCCCGCGAAGAGGGCGGCGCCGAGGCCGCCGCGCGCATCGAGACGAATATCTTCGCCTTTTGGCCGCTTCTCGTCGACCGCCTGAAGATGCAGTTCAAGGCGAGCGCGGTCGATATCGACGCCCTGCCCGCGCCGCTCGTCGAACGCTATCGCTCGGCGAGCGGAAAATGGCGGGTCGACATTCTCCCTGCGGAAGACGTGCGCGATCCGAAAGCGCTTTCGCGCTTCGTCAATTCGGTCGAGGCGCTTTATCCCGACGTCTCCGGCGGCGCGATCCAGACCAAGAAGGCCGGCGACGTCATCTCCGCCTCCATGTCGGAGGCGACCGCGATCGCCTTCGCGGTCATCGCGGTCTTTCTCTATCTCCTCGTGCGCCGCGTTCTCCAGGTTTTCCTGATGCTCATGCCGATCCTCCTCGCCGCCTCGCTGACGACGGCGGCGGGCGTCCTTTTCAATATTCCGTTCAACTACGCCAATGTGATCGTCCTGCCGCTGCTGCTCGGCATCGGCGTCGACAGCGGCATCCATCTCGTCATGCGCAACCAGCAGGTCAAAGCGGGCGAGCATGTCTATGGCACCTCGACGCCGCGCGCGGTCCTGTTCTCCGCGCTGACGACGGTCGCCTCTTTCGGCTCGCTCATGCTTTCCCCCCATCGCGGCACGGCCTCGATGGGCGAGCTTTTGTCGATCGCGATCGCCTTCACCTTGCTTTGCACGCTCATCGTCTTGCCGGCGGCCTTCCGCTTCGGCGAGCGCGCGCAAAAACGCGCGGCGCATTAACAATGCGCTATCTTGGACGCCCCTTATTTCGCCGGAATTGCGCTGGATATCGGCCGCAATCGGCTCATATTGAGAACGCCTGTCTTGTCGGAGGATTATCCATGATCGCCCGCCCTGCCGCTTTCCTCGCTGCTGGCTTCGTCGTCCTGGCGGGGCTCGCCGCGCCCGCGCTCGCGGCCGAAAAAGCCGCGCCCGCCGCCGCTGCGGAGGCCTCGCCCGAGGTGAGCCAAGCGATCGCCTTCGCCAAGAAGATGACGCAGGAAGCGACAACCGCCCTCACCTCGACGGGAACGAGCGAAGCCCAAAAACTCGCCGCCTTTCAAAAAGTCCTCGCCGAAGGGCTCGCCCTCGACGTCATCGGCAAATTCATGCTGGGCGAAAACAGGAAGCATATGAGCGAGACGCAGATCGCGCGCTATGACGCGATATTCCCCGACTATATTACTCGTCTTTATGCGGATCAATTCGCCGATATCGTGGGCAAACCCCTCGAAGTGCGCGAAGCCAAGGCCATCGGCGCGAAGGACGTGATCGTCAGGACGCAATTCCCGCGCGAAGACGGCGCGCCGATCCCCGTCGACTGGCGCGTGCGCAGCTTGAAGGACGGCTCGCAGAAGATGATCGACATCATCGTCTCGGGCATCTCGATCATGCTGGTCAAGCGGGAGGAGTTTTCCTCCTTCATCGCGAAAAGCGGCGTCGACGCGCTGCTGGCGAGGCTGGAGAACGAGGCGAAGCCGGCGTGAAGGCAAGGCGGGCGGGCGATTAATCCGAATCAGAGCGCGCGGCCCATCCTTCGTGACGCGGGCTTCGCCCGCTCCTCAGGATGAGGCCTTCCCTT
>JBFXBB010000175.1:0-6362 GCA_050183685.1 Amphiplicatus sp. | reverse complement strand
TGCATTTATAGCCGGCCGAGACATAGATATCCTCGATCCCGTTCGGCGGCGTCGTCAGGAAAACATCCGCCCAGCCCTGAAAGGCGTGAAGCGTCGCGAGCGGCGTCTGAAAGCCGATCGCGCCGTTCCCCGTCAGCACCTCATAGCCGGCGCCGAGAGAAAAGCCGTTCTTTGCAAGGCCGCCTTCGACCATGTTATAGTCGGCGTCATAGGAAAGCGGCTGCGCGCCATAATCGGATTGCGCGGCGTAGGCGCCTTTGAGGCTGAATATCCCTTTGGCGATATCGACGTTGCCGCCGAAGGTCTGCGAGGAAGACGCCGGCGCGTTGTCGAAATCGAGGAGATAGGCGAAGCCCGAAAGACTCACTTTCGCGCCTTCAATCGGAAGATCGTATTTTCCGTTGACGAGATAGCTGTCGCTTTCGAACCGCCCGACGGGCGAGTCGTCGCCGAAGATGCGGTTCACCTGTTCGATATAGGCGAAGTTCAGCGTCAGACCCTTGATGCTTGAATTCTCGACGCGCACCGCGTCATAGGTCTGCTCATTTTGGCGCCAGCCGACATTGCCGACGAAGCGGGCGTTGTCGAGAATGATGCGCTGGCGTCCGAGCGTGATCTTGGTCGAGGGAAGCGAGGTGTTGGTGAGCTGAAAGCGGTTGAGTTCGGTCGCATCGGGGTCGGCGACGACCGGAAACATGGTCTTGCCGTTGATGGTGCTGTTAAAGTCGCCGTTCAGGTCCTCGATATGATCGAATTCGACGAGGAGCGCGGTGTCCCACAATTTGCCGGTCTCGACGCCGGCGCGGATGCGGTATGTGAGAGCGTCGGCCTTTTCGGCGATTCCGTCCTGCGAGACATGCTCGTAGCGGATGCGCGCGTCGAGAATGGGTTTTGAGTCAGACAGCGCCTTGGCGAAGGCGGACGGCTCCGGCTTGGCGGCTTCCTCGGCCAGCGCCGGCGCGCTGACAAAGGCGCCGACAAGGAAGGCCGAACTCATAAGTCTCGTTGACGTCAACATGATTGGCTACCCCTCTGGTAAAAAGGATGTCTTCCGGCTATCGCCGGTCACTTTCGGGCGCGCTGCATCGCCGCAGCGGGGGGAATTCACGTTTTCGAACGTCGCGACACGTTCAAAGGGCCGCCATTGACCCCATAGAATTTTCCGCCCTGTTCATTCAGGCGGCGCGTTTCTCGTGAGTCTCGTATTCCTCAAGGAATGTCAGGAGCTCCTCACGATATCGATAGTAATCCGGGTGTTCGAGCAGCGCCTTGCGCGAGCGCGGCCGCGGCAGATCCACATTCATGATCTTGCCGACCCGGGCGTTCGGCCCGTTGGTCATCATGATGACGCGGTCGGCGACAAGAATTGCTTCGTCGACGTCATGGGTGACGCAAATCGCGGTGACCTCGGTGCGTTTCCACACATCCATCAAAACTTCCTGCAACTCCCAGCGCGTCAGCGAGTCGAGCATCCCGAAAGGCTCGTCGAGCAGCAGCAATTTCGGCGACAAGGCGAAAGCGCGCGCAATGCCGACGCGCTGCTTCATGCCGTTCGAGAGGTCGCTCGCGCGGCGGCGCATTGCGTCGCCAAGCCCGACGCGGGTCAAATAATATTCGACGATCTCCCGACGCTCCTTCCGCGCGATATGCGGATAGACCCGCTCGACGCCGAGCGCGACATTCTCATAGGCCGTCAGCCAGGAGAACAGGCTCGGCGCCTGGAAGACGACGCCGCGATCGGGGCCGGCTTCGTCGATCTCCTGGCCGTCGAGGACGATGCCGCCGCTGCTGATCGGGTTAAGACCGGCCGCCATCGACAAGACGGTCGACTTGCCGCAGCCCGAATGGCCGATCAAGGAGATGAATTCGCCCTTGCGCATGTCGAGATTGAACTTCTCGACGACGGTGAGCGGCCCCTTCGGCGTCGGATAGGTCTTGGTGACTTCGAAGAACTCGACATATTTGTTCAGATTGACCGTATGCGGACGGGCGGCCTCGCGCACCGGCGCCGGCGGCTTTTGATCGCCGCCGCCGCCGGCCCGCTCCGGCGGAAGCAGCGCGGGGTTGCGCGCGCTGCGTTTGCGTTTCACTGCAATCGGTTGCGCGTCCGGAAGGCGCATTTCGGCGAGCTCGCCCGGCCGGGCCATGCCGACATTCATCAGATAGTTGGTGATCGCGCGCCGGAGGCGAATAAATTCCGGCTCATGATTCATCGCCTTGCGGTCGCGCGGGCGCGCCAGCGTCACCGGAAAGCTCGGCCCGAGGCTCGCGCCGGGCCCCGGATTGAGCGGAATGATGCGGTCGGCGAGAAGGATCGCCTCGTCGACGTCATTGGTGATGAGGACGACCGTCTTCTTCTCGCGCTCCCAAATGGCTTCGAGCTCGTCCTGAAGATTGGCGCGGGTGAGCGCATCGAGCGCGCTGAAGGGCTCGTCCATCAGGAGCATTTTCGGCTTGGTCGCGAGCGCGCGCGCGACATTGACCCGCTGACGCATCCCGCCCGAAAGCTCGGCCGGCCGGCGGTCCCGCGCATGGCCGAGGCCGACCATGTCGATATAATGCGCGACATGGCGCGCGCGCTCCGACAAGGTCATGTTCGGGAAGACGGCGTCGACGGCGAGGCGCACATTGCCGGCGACCGTCAGCCAGGGCATCAGGGAATAGCTCTGAAAGACGACGCCCCGGTCGGGCGAGCCGCCGGCGACCGGTTCGCCGGCGACGCTGATCGTTCCCTCGTCGGGCTCGATGAGCCCCGCGATGAGCGAAATGAGCGTCGTCTTCCCGCTTCCCGAAAAGCCGACAATCGCGACGAACTCGTTCTCTTCGATGGAAAGATTGATGTCGTGGAGCACGCGGGTCGCGTCCGGCCCGACGCCGTAGCTTTTCGACACGCCTTCGAGAGTGAGCTGCGCCATCTACCGTTTGTCCGAATAGGTGAAAATCGCCTGCAAGGCGTACATCAGGCGGTCGAGCAGGAAGCCGATGACGCCGATCGTCAGCACCGCGACCATGATGCGCGCCAGCGAATTCGAGGAGCCGTTCTGGAACTCGTCCCAGACGAATTTTCCAAGGCCCGGATTCTGGGCCAGCATCTCGCTGGCGATCAACACCATCCAGCCGACGCCGAGCGACAAGCGAAGCCCGGTGAAGATGAGCGGCAATGACGACGGAATGACGAGCTTGAAGATCTTATCAAGCGGCTTTAGTTGCAGGACCTTCGAGACATTGAGGAGATCCTTGTCGATCGAGGCGACGCCAAGCGCGGTATTGATGAGGGTCGGCCAGAGCGAGCACAAGGTCACGGTGATCGCCGAGATCAGCAATGATTTTGGGATCGACTCCGTCGCGTTCACATAGACTGCGGAGACGACCATGGTGACGATCGGCAGCCAGGCGAGCGGCGAGACGGGTTTGAAGATCTGAATGAGCGGATTCATGGCGGCGCTGACCGTCGGGCTGAGGCCGCAAAGAATACCGAGCGGCACGGCGACGAGCGTCGCGACGAGAAAGCCGAAAAACACCGTCTTCAGCGAGGTCGCGATCTGATCGATATAAGTCGGCTTGCCGGTGAAAGCCCGCTCTTTGACTTTGTCGAGCTTGCCTTCCGCGGCGAATTTGGCGTTACGCTCGGCCTGCCGGACATAGAAGTCGGCTTCCTTCTCCCGCATCGCGGCGTGCTCGTCCATCAGCGCCTCGAACTGCGCCCAGACGGCGGCGGGCCCCGGAATCTCGCCCAGACTCGTCTTGACCTGCGGCGCGCCGGCCGACCAGGCGGCGAGGAACAGGCCGAGCGCGAGCATCGGCACGCCAAGCATCCGCCAGAGATCGGCGAGCTGGCGCCTCGGATCCTCGCCCATGCCGAGACGGATCAAGGGATTGAGGAACCCGAGGCCGACAATCGCGAGAACGTTCATCAGCTTCTGCGCGGCAAGCGCGCCAGAATTCCTCCTCTGCTTTGGCGTTTCCGCGATGGCGGCCGGCGGGTTCTTTACCGGCTCGACCTGCGCCGGCTTGGCGGCGCTCGTCGTTCCGGCGTCTTCGTCAACGAGCGTCTTCTTTAAAACAGCATAAGTCATATTATTTCCGCCCAACGTCCCTATTTCTTGACTACATCGCCCGCATCCGTGACGACTTCGCCCTCTTTGAGGCCGATGGCGAATTTCGCGAGATAGTCGTTCGGCTTCTTGCCGTCGAAGACGACGCCGTCGATGAATTCTTTTTGCGGCCCCTTGAAGCCGTCCGTCCCGAAGGGGAAGTCCGCCTTCTTCACCTTGCCTTCGGCGATCAGCAATTCGGCCGCCTTCATATAGATGTCGGGCCGATAGACCTTCTTGGCGGTCTCCATGTACCAATTGTCAGGCTTCGATTCGGGGATCTGCCCCCAGCGCCGCATCTGCGTCAGATACCAGATCGCGTCTGAGTAATAAGGATAGGTCGCATTGTAGCGGAAGAAGACGTTGAAATCGGGGACGGCGCGCTTGTCGCCCTTCTCATATTCGAAGGTGCCCGTCATCGAAGCAGCGATGACTTCGGCGTCCGCGCCGACATATTCGGAGCGCGACAGAATTTCGACCGCCTCCTTGCGGTTGGCGTTGTTGTTCTCATCGAGCCAGATCGCCGCGCGGATCAACGCCTTGACGACCGCAAGATGCGTGTTCGGATTTTCCGCCGCCCAGGCCGCCGAAACGCCGAACACCTTTTCAGGATTGTCCTTCCAGATCTCATAGTCGGTGATGACGGGAACGCCGATGCCCTTGAAGACCGCCTGCTGGTTCCACGGCTCGCCGACGCAATAGCCATAGATGGTGCCGGCCTCCAGCGTCGCCGGCATTTGCGGCGGCGGGGTCACGGAGAGAAGCGCGTCCGCCTTGATCTGGCCCGTAATGTCGTTCTGGCCGTAAAAGCCCGGATGAACGCCGCCCGCCGCCAGCCAATAGCGCAGCTCGTAATTGTGGGTCGAGACCGGAAACACCATGCCCATCTTGAAGGGCTTGCCTTGATCCTTGTACGATGCAACGACGGGCTTCAGGTAATCGGCCTTGATCGGATGGACGGGCTTGCCGTCGGGCCGCATCGGAATATGCGGCTTCATCGCGGCCCAGACCTCGTTCGAGACCGTGATGCCGTTGCCGTTCAAGTCCATCGAGAAGGCGGTGATGACGTCAGCCTTCGTCCCGAAGCCGATCGTCGCGCCAAGCGGCTGGCCGGCCAGCATATGCGCGCCGTCAAGCTCGCCGCTGATGACGCGGTCGAGCAGAACCTTCCAGTTCGCTTGCGGTTCAAGCGTGACGTAAAGGCCTTCATCCTCAAAATAGCCTTTCTCATAGGCGATCGCGAGCGGCGCCATGTCGGTGAGCTTGATAAAGCCGAATTTCAGCTCGTCTTTTTCCACGTCGAGCGGTTCGGCGGCGGCCATCGACATCGTCCCGGCGGAGATGACGGCGAGCCCTGCCGAAAGAAGGCCGAACGACTTCATAAAAGAACGACGCGATTTCATGGATAAGAAGTCCCCTTATGCTCGCGCGGGAGATCGCCGCCCGCGAGGACGACAAGTCCGGCGCTGAAGAACCGGTGATGGGTTAGGATGCCTCTCTCGCCGGAGGCGCAGCCCCCGCGGGGCGGCTTTTCGGCCGTCCCGCGATATCGACCCTTCGGCGGATCGATCAGCCGCTCTTCACTGAGCAGGCTTGAAGGGACCATGATTTCCGACGGCTGTCAACGATATTGTTGCGTCGCAGCATCTTTATGCGGAAGGGCCGCGTCGGCGACGCCATGACGCTAACCTTTGGCGGCATGACCAAAAATACGCATGAAAGCTTTTTCATTGACAAAACACGCAGGGCAGTTTTTGCTGCACTGCGGCGAAGATAAACCGCAGTTTTACTGCATCGCAGCACACGCCTGCGGCCCGACGACGACGTCCTTCGCCATGACGCCATGACGCGTCCCTGACCGCGCCCCCCGACATGACGGCCGGTCGCAAATTTCAGCCAATGTCGAAATGGAGGCTTTTTTTGGACGCCGCAAGGCCCATCGCCGATGGGCGCTTCCTGAAGAAGGCGAGGCCGCCACGCGCTTCCGCCCCCCGTGCGGGCGGATCGCGGCGCAGGCCGGCGCCGGCGTCGGAGACGGACGAAACCGAGCGTCCTTTCATCATCGTCGGCGGCGGTCCTTCCGGCGCGCGCGCCGCGCAGGAACTCGCCGCGCTTTGCGAGCGTCGTATACAGATATTCAGCGATGAGCGCTGGGGCTCTTATAACCGCGTCAAACTCACCCCCTTCCTCGCGCGGGAAGTCAATCTCGGCCAAGTCTGCCAGTCGCTCGATCTTGCGACCGCGGCGCGCGTCGAACGCATCGATTGC
>JBFXBB010000174.1:0-6386 GCA_050183685.1 Amphiplicatus sp. | reverse complement strand
TTGTGAACCGCCATATCGTGCGGCCCGTAAGGGGCATGGTCTTCATGCGCGAAGTCGCCGCCTGCGAGTGCGAAGTTTCCTGACACGGGGCCCTCGCTCTGGTCGGCGGCGAGCTCGCCCCGATTGATTGCGCCGCGGACGAGCCAGGCGAGACTCGTCTCGACAAGACGTTCGGCGAAATCGGCGCGGGCGGCGGTCGCTTCGCCCGCCGTCCACGCGCCCGAAATCTCAGCGACGCCGATCGCAAGGTCGGCGCGGGATTTCAATGGCGAGAGCGCGCCATAGAGCGCCTCGGCGCCGCCGACGCCGGCGCCGAGCGCGGCGAGATCGCGCGCGGCCTGGGCGAGCACCGCCGAGGCCCCCTCGGTGAGCGCGTCAGCGGCCGCCGAAGGATAGCGCAGGCAGAGATCGGCGAGCCGCCGCGTCGAGCCGAAGATGCGCAGCATGGCGAGCCGCCGGTCGGGCCGGTCGAGGCGCGCGCCCGGGTCCTCGCCGAGCGCGTCGGCAAGCGCGCGCCGCCACCGGGCAAGACCCGAGACGGCGCGCGTCGGATCGATTTTTTCGGCGCGCTCGGCGACGGATGCGGCGACGGGCGCGGCGACGGGCGCTGCGACGGGCGGTTGCTGATAGGTCGGTTTCATCCGCAGAAGGAGCCCCCTTCGCTTTTCGGTGCGCCTCGAACTGTGCCATGTCAGGATGAACCCGCCATTAAGCGGATCGAAACAGTTCGATTGATCGCGACAGGCCCCCGGTGAACCGACGGCTCGCGCAAGTCTTGATCTGGCTTCGCCGGACGCGGCGCAAGGCGCGGCTCGGCGCGGCGCCGCTCTGGCTGTTCGCGGTCGTCACCGGCGCGGCGGCCGCCTATGGCGTCATCGCCTTCCGCATGGCGTTGGTCGCGGTCTCAACGCTCGCCTTCGGCGTGATCGAAGGCATGATCGTCAGCGCCGCTTCGGCGCTCGATTTCTGGCGGGCCTTCGCCGCGCCGGTCGCCGGCGGACTCGCCGTCGCCGGCCTTCTCTATCTCGCGGGCCGTCTCAAATGGCTCGAAGGCGGGCGGCCCGAGAGCATCGCCGAGGTCATTGAATCGCGCGCGGTGAAGAACGGACGCATGTCGCTGCGCGCGGGCGGGGTCTCGGCCGTCGTCGCTGCGATCTCGCTCGGCGCCGGGGCGAGCGCGGGACGCGAAGGACCCGCCGTGCATCTCGGCGCGACCATCGCCTCGCTCCTCGACCGCTGGTTCTCTTTCTCGGCCAAGGACCGGCGCACGCTTCTCGGCTGCGGCGCGGCGGCGGCGGTCTCGGCGAGTTTCAACGCGCCGATCGCCGGCGTTCTGTTCGCGCTCGAAGTCATCATGGGAAATTACGCCTTGTCCGTGTTCGGACCGATCGCGGCGGCGAGCGCCGCCGCCGCGATCGTCACGCGCATCCATCTCGGCGACTTTCCGGCGATCGCGCCCCCCGCCTATGGATTCGTCCACACGATCGACGTTCCGCTGGCGGCCTTGCTCGGCGTTCTGTGCGGCGGCGCCGCCTCGCTCTTCATCCTGGCGACGGAGCGCCTGACCGCCTCTGTTCGCCAGATTGCGGACAGATTCGGCGTCGCCTATTTCTTCCTGCCGCCGCTCGCAGGCGTCGTCATCGGGTTTATCGGCGCCTTTTATCCGGAAATTTTCGGGGTCGGCTACGAAGCCGTGACGCGCGCGCTCGACGGCGCCTATGCGATCCATTTCCTCCTTCTCCTCGCCGCCTTGAAGCTCGCAGCGACCGTGGTGACGCTGTCCTGCCGTTTCGGCGGCGGCGTTTTCTCACCGGGTCTCGTCATCGGCGTCTTTCTCGGCGCGGCCTATGGCGACGGGCTCGGCCTGCTCTTTCCGGAGGCGACGGCGAGCCCCGTCTACTATGCGATGATCGGCATGGGCGCGGCGTCCGGCGCCATTCTCGGCGCGCCGATTTCAACAACCCTCATCGCCTTCGAGCTTACGGGCGACTATCGGATCACGCTGTCGCTGATGGTCGCGGTCGCGATCGCAACCCTCATCACGCAGGCGCTCAGCCAGAAGTCCTATTTCCAGTGGCAGCTCGCCCGGCGCGGCTATGATCTTTCAGAAGGCCCGCAAGGCGTTATTTTGCAGACCACAAGAGTGCGCGAGGTGATGGAGAAAATGCCCGCCGGCGCGCCGCTCGGCGACGACGCGCCGCGCCTTTCGGCCCGGATGTCGCTCGGCGAGGCGCTCGCCAGCCTCGAAGCGCAGGACGAACCCGGCCTTCCTGTCGTCGACACGGACGACAAGAATGCGGTCGTCGGCTATCTGTCGCGCGTCCGCGCGCTCGCGGCCTATAATCGCGCGCTCGTCGAAAGCCATATCGAACATCATCGCTAAAGCGACGGCGGAGAGCTTGTTCCGCTCAAATCAAGCCTGCTCTAATAACGCCCCGTCAGCATCGTCGCGAACAATCGCCAACGTTTCAACAAGGGCGAAGGCGCGCCGCCGAGATAATCCGCCGTCAATGCAAAATGCAGCGCCGCCGGCGCGCTCTCGGCCGGCAGCGCGCGCAATCCCTGGGCCGCAGAGTCGATCAAGGTTTTGGCCCGCGCGCGGCACGCCTCGCCGAGCGCCGGCGCGAGGATGCGGCCATGCCGGGCGAGCGCGAACGCGGCGCCGGCGTCTTCGAGCATCGGCGCAAAATCGGCTGCGCCCGCCGCGACGCCGAGATAGGCCTCCGCCGCGCGCAGCCATCGCTCGATCTCATCGACATCGTGAAACGCCTCGTCATAAAGAAGCCGCGCGCGCGCATCGATCGCCGTCTCGAACAGGCGATGGCTCGCCTCGTCGAGAATGCGTTCGCGGCGCGCCAATTCGACGACGGGATGCGCGCGCGAGGGGCCGCCTTTCCGCAATTCGTCGATCGCCTCGCGCCACCATTGCAGACGGATCTCGCCGAGGGCCGCCTCGCTCACCATCGCCGGCGCGCGTTCGATTTCGAGATGCAGCGCGTAGAAGGCGATGAGCTTCCGGCGCGCGGGCGGTCTTGCATAACGCGCCGACAGCCAGCGATCTTCGTCGAGGCGACGAACCAAATCGTCGCAATAGGGGAACGATTGCTCAGCATTGGCGTTCACGGGCAAGCGTGGCCTCGGGCGGTTGACGGATGCGCGCCTGTCGTTACGTAAGGCCGCGGATGTCGTTACGCAAATTTACGAGGAGTTCGATGGCTTTCACCCTTTCCCCCCTGCCCTATGCCGCAAGCGCTCTTTCGCCGCATATCTCGGCGCAGACGCTCGACTTTCATCATGGCAAACATCACAAGGGCTATGTCGAGAAGCTCAACACGCTGATCGAGGGCAAGCCGGAGGAAGAGGCGAGCCTTGAAGAAATCATCCGCGAAAGCGCCGGCGACGAGGCAAGCCGGGCTCTTTTCAACAATGCCGGCCAGGTTTGGAACCATGACTTTTATTGGCGCTCGATGCGCCCGCAGGGCGGGGGCGAGCCCGAAGGCGACATCGCCAAGATGATCGAGGCCGATTTCGGCGGTCTCGACGGCTTCAAGGAGGCTTTTTCGGAGGCGGGAACATCGCAATTCGGCTCGGGCTGGGCCTGGCTCGTCGTCAAGGACGGCAAGCTCGACCTGCGCAAAACGCCGAATGCGCAATCGCCGCTGACCGAGCCGGGCGCAACGCCGCTCCTGACGATGGACGTATGGGAGCACGCCTATTATCTCGACTATCAGAACAAGCGCGCCGAGTATGTGAAGGTCTTTCTCGACAAGCTCGTCAATTGGGCGTTTGCGAATGAGAATCTCGCAAAGGCTTGAGCAAGCGGCGGCGCTAACGGCAAAGCGCCCCGGCCTCCGACGCGCGCGCATGGGCGGGCGCAAGCATCCATTGACCCTCGATAATTTCCGCCGCGTTCGCGATGCGCTCGCGATAAGACGGATAGGCGGCCCGTTTCCATTCCGGGAGCGCGTCGGCCGCGGCGAGGCGTTCATCCATGACAGCCCGCGCGCGGTCGATCGCAACGCGCGCCCGCGCATCGTCTTCCGGAAAGCCCCAGCCCTCTGCATACATCAATGCGAGATGATATAAGGAAACGGGATCGCCCTTCTTCACGGCCGCATCGCAAATGAGACGACGGGTCTCGCGCGGCGACATCCAGCGCGTTTCATCGACGCCATAGTGAGCCTGCGCGCGTTTGACCGCCTCGATCGTCGAGGGCCCGTAGTCATTGTCGGGTCCTTCCTGAAATTCGATCCAGCCGAGCGCTTCGAGCGCATATTGCACGGCGGTCGTCACGGCGCGCGGCCCCGCCTCGACGCCCGCCTCCAGGCCGAGCGGGCGCATCTCTTCAAGCCGGCCGAGCGCGGCCTCGTCTTCAAGCTCGGCGAGCCGGCGCGGATCGGTCTTCAAGAGCCGCCCCCTGACGAGCCGCGCAACGCGCTGCTGCGTCGGCGGGAGAGCGGCGAAAAGCGCGGCGCTTTCCTTCCTGTTCACATTCGCATGTTTCAGATCGCCGTAGATTTGATTGGCGCCCGACGCGATCCAGACATCCTCGGCCGCCGCCCAGGAGGCGGCTTTGAACGCGGGCGAGGCGCCGAAGCTTGCGCAGTCCGATAGCTCGGCGACGCGAACAAGGCCAAGCGCGCCAAGACGCGCATGATCCTCGATCAGCGCCTCGCGGGCCGCCGCCTTTTCCGCCTCGCTCGTCTCGGCGAGGAGGGCGGCGAAGCGCGCTTCGAGCTCAATGCGCTTTTTCGTGCGGTATTCGCGGAAGCGCTTGTCGCGCTTCGACCATTTCTCATCCTCCGCGACGCCGCCGAAACGGCGGAAGGAAAGATCGCCCTTATCCTTAAGCTTGCGGGTGAGACGGTCGCGCCGTACGCCGAAGGGCGTCTCCTCGCCATCGCACATGGCGAGCGTCGTCCATTTCAACGCATAGATCTTTTCATTCTGCGAGAGGGGTTTTCCGTCACGTGGAAAGGCGCATTGCGAGACCGCGAATTGCGCATGCGGATCGCCGCCAAACGCCGCCCATTCGAGAATGAGCCGCTCTTCGAGCGTATATTGGGCTTCGCAGGCGGCCTCCTCGCCGGCGAGCGCCCGCTCCCCCGTCAGACTCAAAACCGCCACGAGAAATGCGCCTATATAGCCCGCGCATGCGCCAGCGCTGAAACGCATAGCTGATCCCCCATCTTGGCCGCCCCGCTTCCGGTCGTCTGAGGTTATGGGCGAAATATGACGGAGGCAACCGCCCCCCGGGATGGCGGCCTAGGCCGAATACAGCCTATAGGAGCGCGCATGGACAATAAGGACGAGCCTGCCGGCGTTATCGGGATCGGGGTCGGCGCGGTCGTGTTTCGCGGCGAGGACGTCCTCCTCATTCGCCGCGGCAAAGCCCCCTTCAAAGGCCGTTGGTCGATCCCAGGCGGCGCGCCGCATTACGGCGAGACGCTCGAAGAGGCGGCGCGGCGCGAGGTGAGAGAGGAGACCGGCCTCGATATCCGCCTCATCGGCCTCATCGGCGTTTTCGAGGCGCTGCCGCGCGAGACCGCGGGGGAAGACGGCGCCCGCCACATCGTCCTGGTCGACTACGCCGCCGAATGGGTGAGCGGCGAGCCCGCGGCGGGCGACGACGCGGCGGCGGCGGAATTCGTCCCCGTCGCCGAGGCGCTTCGGCGCCTCGCCTGGGACAAGACCCGCGAGGCCGTCGCGCGCGCGCGCGCCCTGCGCGGCGCCACAAATTCGTTATAATCGACCGGCAATGAGCCCGCCTATGTGGAAGAGCCTCGCCCTCGCCATTACGCTTTTCGCTGCCGCCCCCGCGGCGGCGGAAATCGACTATGCGAGGCGGGCGCGCGATCTCGCCGCGCTGTCGCGCCTTTTCGGCGAACTTCACCATATTCGGCGAAGCTGCGAGCCGCGCAACGAGGCCGATGTCTGGCGCGAGCGGATGAAAGCGCTCATCGAGCTTGAAATGCCGCAAGCGGATTTACGCCAGGACATGGTCGCCGCCTTCAATGACGGCTATCGCGACGCCGAGCGGCGCTTCGCCTATTGCGACCGCGATGCGCGCGACTACGCCGCCACGATCGCGGCCGAGGGCGACGATATCGCAACCCGCCTTGTCGAACCGCTCTACGACGCGATAGCGCGATGACGCGTTTCTTCGTGAATTGAGCGCCGGAGAAGCGGCGGGCCCGCCTTACTCCCCCGCGACTTTAATGCGCAAAATCGCGTCGAGCCGCGCGAGGTCGGGAAAATCCTCCGCGATCCACGCCTCTTCAACGGCTTTAAGGACGCGCGACACCGCGGGACCTCTTTCAACGCCGGCGGCGAAGACGTCTTTGCCCGTATACGGAAAAGCCGGCGGGGTCCTGCGCGCGGCGAGG
>JBFXBB010000173.1:0-6414 GCA_050183685.1 Amphiplicatus sp. | reverse complement strand
GACGTTCCGGTCTTCCTGCCATTTCTTCACCGCCGTAAAGTCGCCGGCGTCGTTGCGCAGGAGGTTGAGGAATTTATCCTCATAGTCCCAATAGGCGATCTCATAGAGGCCGAGCTGGGTTATTGGCAGACCGTCCTCCGTCGTCGGAAAGGCGGGCGCCCCCGGGTCGGGCGTTGCGGGGGGCTCTGGAGGCCCCGGGGACGCCGCCTCCTCCAGCACGAAAACGCGCGCCGAAAGCTCTTCGGCCTGCGTCTGCAGTCCGTTCATGCGGGTGCGCGCCGCCTGCGTTTCTTCTTTCATCGCGTCGATCTCGGCGAGCGCCTCATCAATGCGTTTGCCGAGCGCGGCGTCGCGCGCGTCGAGACAGCCGCCGGGCCTGTCAATGCAAGATGGCTCCTGCGCCAAGGCGACGGTTAAAAGCGCAAAGGCGAAAATCAGGAGGATCAAAATGCGCAGCGCTGTCATAGATCATTGTCCTGAAAATCGATGAGAAGCTTTCCCGCCTTGGCGGCGTCTTTCACTTTGATATAGAGCCCGCGATAAGCTTCTCCGGACCGGCCGATCGTCATCCGCAATTCGTCCCGCTCCATGCCGACGAGGAGACATCCCTGAGTGTCCCGCTCCGTATTGCCAGGATGGATCAGAATATGCTCGAAACCCGGCACGTCCTTGATCCACAACGTCCCTTCATGCACATCGCGAAATCGACGATCCCTCTTGTAGCGATCGTGATGAACGCCAAATGTTCGGAGCGCTACATGATAGCTGCCCCCCGGAATGCGCGTCTCGCCGGCAACCTTGACGGCGCGCGCCTCGTCCTCAAGACCGTAGCAGAAGAAGGCGCCGTCGACGCTGACGCGCGACAGAGTAGCCTCATTGGTGGAATGATAGCGATCGACAATGATCTGCACGGATTACACCTCGCCGCACATGTACTGGACCGCGGAATTGTCGGCGGCTGAATTTATGCCGCGCTCCGCGCCGGTGTTTTCTGTCAGCGTAAATTTGTACCAGATCTCAAAATAATCAGTGACCGCGTCTGCGTAGGAGGTGAGCGTGATATTGACTGGCAGCTCTCCGTCGCGGGTCGAATGAACAACTTTGCGATAAAAGCTTGAACCATTCTTGTAAATGGCCACATCGACAGTATCTGTTGATTCAATGTTTGAATTAAATATTTGCCCTATGTCGACTATTACTGGACATATTTTCCCTGGCGTCCAGCGAAAATTTGTATTGTCATAGGTATTATCCAAATTATAGGCTGTTGTGACGTATTCTGCTTTCTCGTATACGCCATCTGCAAAGCCTTGGGCGCTTCCATTCTTATGGGCGCGCGCCGCTTTCGAGCGGGATTCGCCAGTTTGCAGATCAAGACGAAAATTTCGCGTTGTTCCATCGCTTCCTTTATATTGGAAGTAGGCAAGCGAATTATTATTGAATTGAAAATTGAAAAAATTATTGTCTGCTGGCGTGTTTGCGCCGGCGCCGCCAAAGAAGTCAAGAAACGCCGTGGCGGTATCCATCAGGATCGTGCCTGACGCAATGTTGACAATGTCGCCCGACGTCATGCCAATGAGCGGCACGTCAGTTCCGCCACTAGTCTCGGCATCCAAAAAACTGTTGTTAGGTATCGCGATTGCGGCTTGAGAGAAGGCAGAAGCCTTCATATTGATGCCGTAACCCGCAGTGACCCCGCCAATCAGAATGGCGTTTCCGCTCGTATCGAGCGGATTGGCTCCGCCATCGACTTGAATCATGCCGATGCCGTTGAAGAATCCTACGCCGGAGCCGACAGATCCAATTCTAATGCCGAAACTATCCGGATACTCTTCGCTATTTCCGTCGATGGCGACAACGTCGGTCGTGTCGCCGACATCAGTATTTGGGGATACGATCTCAATACCAATCTTTGAAGCGTTATCGACCTCTGAGATTGTATCGACCTCGATCCCGCGCATCACACATCCGGTTGTGGTGATGCAATTGGCGTGAAATCCTGCACCGAAGACAACGCCGCTGCGCGACGAGAGCCCCGTTGTAAAAATAGGAACAACACCGGCCTCCGGCGATGCGCCTGGCCCCCAAGTCCCTTCCGCCTTTGATTCCGCATAAAGAGCGGTTGCGATGCCGCCTGTTCCGGCCCGTAGTTGTGAGGCAAGGGAGGAAGAGACGATGAGCGCATTAGCGTTCATCGTCTCAACGTCAAAGTATCCCGCAGTTGAACTTAGCCCAAAGCCAAAATCAGGATCGACGCCCTGAAGCGGCGAGCCGGAAGAGCCGTAAGTAACAGTGAGCCCTGATACGCCTTCGGATGGACCTACAATCACCTTCGGCAGCGTCACCGTCGCAAAGTCCGGCGCAAGGCTCGCAAGGTCGCCGCCGCCGGTCGAGACGACAACGCCCGAGGCCGTGACGTTGAGGAAGGCGATATCGGTGACGGCGTTGAGGACGATGTCCGCGCCCGACGGCGTCGTGATATTCCCCTCGCCGTGGCCGAAGGTGATCGTGTCGCCCGAGGCCGGCGAGACCTTGATCGTGTCGCCCGCCTGGAACGCCGTCGCGACGATATTGTTGACGGTGAGCGTCGCCCCGCCCGTAACATCGATGACGTGGCTCGCGCGCGTTACCGTGATCGGGCCCGTCCCCGTCGCCACCATCAGCGTCGAGGACGCCGCCGCATTCGGAACCGTGACAGGAAGGACGCGGCGATCGACAGCCGGCTGCGCCAGCGCCTGCGAGAAAATCAGCGCGCAAAGAAACGCGCCCACGAACATGTTTCGGAGCATCTGAGCCTCTTGGTTTTCGGAGAAAAAAGCGGTTAGGCGAAAATCTTGATCTTCACGCCCGTCTCCAGCGTGAAGCCGAAGGTAAAGCGGGTTTGCCCAGCGGACGGCGTGTCAGCGGTGATCGTGATGTCGGCGAGATCGACGGGCGCGCCGCCGTAAAAACACATTGCATTCTCCTTCGCCGCGACGCGTTTTGCGATGTCGACCGTGGTCCCGCCAGCGCCCGTCGCTTCGAACAGGATGCGGGCGTCTGTCACTCCGCCGTCGACATAGGCCTTCGTCGCAAGACGAACGGAATCGGGCAGCGCGGCCATCAGGCGATTCTCCCTCTCGTATAGTCGACATTGATCGCGCCGCCGGTGGTGTTCCGGACGCGAATCGACGTTCCGCTAATATCGAATTCAAGCCCCCCGCTTTCGAAGGCGCGGACCGGCACGACCGTCGCCGCATCGCCGCGAAACTCGCCGGCGGCGTAGGAGGTCTTCGTCGTCCGGTCCTGGACATGCACGCCGTAAAGCGCGTTCGGCTTGTCAGCGGTCAGCACGGCGAGGATCTGGCCGGCGTCGATCGGCTTGTTGCGCACCGTGCGCCAGGCCTTGATCGAGCGCCGTACGAGCTTCAGACCCGCCGTCGCCGAGGCGAAGATGTCTTCTTCGTCGGCGGCGTCGGTCTCGTCCGCGTCGGCGCCGATCAGGCCGCCGAGAAAGTCCTGCGACCAGTTGTCATTGTTTGTCCCGCATTGCGCGGCGACGCCTTCGCCATTCACCGCCGCGGCGAAGGCCTTGAACGCCTTCAGCGTCGGTGGAATGGCCGTCACGCGCATCGCGCCCGGATTGGCGATCCCGCCGGCGAGATCCTTGACGAAGAGGAGCGCGGCGTTGAGCGACAGCCCGACGATGCCGTCCTTCGTGCCGAAATCGGGAAGCCCGCCGCCGAGCGCCGACGTCTTGTAATAGGGCCCGCCAGTCGCATCGAGGAGGGCCGGCGAGCCCGGCGTGTAGACGGCGATCGTCGACATGACGATGTTCGGCGCGGCGGCGAACGTGCAGGGAAAGAGATCGCCGGCCTCGGCCGGATCGCCATTGGCGCGTTTCGTCGAGGAAAAGGCGAAGCGGTAATCCCGCGCGCCGTTCAATTCGAACACGCCATTGCCACGCGAGGTGAAATTCTCCTCGATCAGCTCATCGAAGATCAGTTCCGCCATCTAAATTAATCCTTGATTTAAAGAGGGGTCTTCACGAAACTTCAGAGCGCCTCTTCCAGCTCCAAAGGCAATCGCCTGAAGTTCACGCTCGCCCGGGCGACATCAGGATTGATCATCGCCGCGAGCATCCAGCTTTCCGCCGGATTCGTCTCATCATGGCCGAAGACAAACTGGCTGCCGTCATAATTCGCATACAGAAACTTCCGCACCTCGGCCCGCTCGCTATCCCGGATGCACCGGAAGAGAAGACTCCAATGCCGCCAATGCGCGCCCTTGCGCGCATAGAGCGAAGCCCCGAGCGACGGTCTTTGCAGGGACGAATTCGAGCGGGGGCTCTCTGAAAAGCCGACATAGTCGACCGCAAACTGATGCGCCGGCCCGAAGCGGACGACGCCCATATCCGTGAAATTGGCGGGCGCGACCGCGCGCGAGACCGCGTCGAACTCGATCCGCATCGCCTCGAACGCGACGCCGGCCGGCCGCCACAGGCCGAAGACCCCGACGCCCTCGATCATGCCGGAGGCAAGGTCGCCCGTGTCCTCGACGACGACGCCCCCGATCTCGTCTTCGTAAAATATGACGCGGATCGTATCGGTCGGCCCGAAGACGGGCCCCTCGGCGAGCTCGGTCTTCAGGGAATAACGCGGCCGCTGGACGAAAAGATAGTGGATCGGCGCGCGCGCCGGCGTTCCGGGCGCGAAGGTCACGTCGACCGCAACGCGCGTCGATCCGGGCGAAAGGCCCGTCACGCGCCAGCGCGTGTTGACCCGCTCGGCGGCGAGGTTCTGCGCCTCGAGGCCGGAGGGCGAGGCAGACGCGCTCGCAAAGGTCGCAAAGCGGCCATAGTCGTCGAGCGCGAAGAAGGACATTGATGTCAGGCTTCGGGTGGCGCTTCGCTCATGACGCCGACGATCTCGGTGACGCCCTGGCTCGGGCTCGGGTTTATTTCGAAGATCGTCATGTTCTTCGCGTGTCCCCCCGTGATCTCGGCGTGGACGACTGCTACGCGCCGCCCGCGCTGCATATTCGTCGCGCGATAGGTCTGCACCGGCAGGGCGACGCGATTGAGGCGCTTGCCGAAGAAGGCGAAGATCTCGCTTGCGGCGTCTTTCGCCCCTTGCCCCTCCTTGAAATAGCCGCGGATGCGCGGCCCCGCCTTCGCGGAGGGGTGCGGGATGATGACGCCGGAATCGCCCGCGATCTCGATCTCCTCTTCGCGCTGCAGAGCATTGAAAATGTCCGCCGTGATCAGCGGCTGCTCGGCGGGATCGGCGATCTCCGAGGGGTCCATCGGGCGCCAATTGCGCCCGTGCGTGACCTCCTGGGAAAGCCGCACCGGATTGTCGAGAGGCGTCACCCGCCAGCCCTCGAGAATATCGTCTTCGACGAGCGTGTCGACCGGCGGACCGGCGTCGGGGTCGCCGGCGCGCGCAATGCCGACGCGGCCGGCCGGATCGGTGTCGACCCAGGCGAGAAAAGGCGCGAGCAGCGCGTTCGCGATATCCTCCTTCGTCAGCGCCTCCAGCCCGTCGACATAGAGCCCGATCGCGTCGTCGGGAAGGAGCCCGAAGGTCGCCTCGTCGAAGAGAAGGCCGAGCGGCTTTCCCGAGCCGAGGATGAAGCGCAGGATTGACCGCGTCGTCGCCGAAAACGCGCCGAAGAGGGTCGAGCCGCGCCCGTCGCAGGTGACGGTTCCGACCGGCGTGTCGCCGAGCGCAAAGCGCGATTGCGGCCCGAGCATATATTGGCCGGGCGGCGGCGGATCCATGAGCGCGGCGAGGCGGTAGTCGGCGTAATCGGAAAAGGCCCGCCCGTCCCACTGAAGCGGCACGCCCTTGTCCTTGATCGCGTCATATCCGTCGATATCGCCAACATTTGTCCGGTAGCTGAGGATTTCAAACTCCTCCAGGACCGGCTCGACATTGAAGAAGTGACCGAACAGCAGCGGCTGAAAGCGGTCCTTAAGGCGCGCATCGCCGCCCTGGCCGCCGCCGCCCGTATATTTGACGGCCTGCGCTGGACTGTCGAGCAGCGATTGCGCCGTGTCGAAATTGATGGTCACGACCTTGCCGTCGCGCGCCTGGCTTTTGACGAGCGCGTCGAAATAGGTGACGTGCTCGGACGAATAGCCGGCCTCCTCGCCAAAGAAGACGACCGCGCGCGCGCCGTCGATCGAGTGCGTCGCGAGGAACCCGCGCAGGAATCCGTCTGCGTCGAGAACGCGCGCCGCGGCGACCGTCGTCTGCGAACGGCGCGCTTCCTCCGGAAAAATCGGCGCGCGCGTCTGGTAATCGCCCGCCGAGAGGAGGGCCGCCCTCGCGAGCTGATTCGGACGCTTCGCATCGTCGGGTTTGCCGCACCATTCGCGGGCGGAGAAGTAGAGCGTCTCGCCGGCCGTCACGCCGATCGCCTCGACGGGCC
>JBFXBB010000172.1:0-6430 GCA_050183685.1 Amphiplicatus sp. | reverse complement strand
GATTCCGTCGCGGTCAGGCAGCCATCGCTGTAACCTGCCTGGAAGCCGGGCTCCTCGGCGAGGGCGAGCGCCTCGTCGGAGGCGCAGCCGGGGACAAGCAGAGCGAGAGCGGCAAGCGGCCCCAGAAGCGTTCCAGACCGATCTATTTTCACAGGAAAAATCCCCAAGCGCCAGGATCGGCGCAGACCGCGAGCCTAGAACAATGCCAGCCGATTGGGAACGCGGAAAGCGTGGCGCGGGATCGCCGCGGTAAATCTGTCATTAAGGATGGCTCGGCTACAAGAAACGCCCCGTTTCCCGCGTGAGAGGCCCCGCATGGCGACGACTGAATCGGCGACGACGGGCGCCCCGGCGCCGGCCGCCGCCGCGAGCCCGGCCGACCAGTTGAGCGCGCTCGGATCGAGCCCGCGCGCGCTGATGGTCAGGAAGCTCATCGACATCATCGTCCTGCCGGCGGCCCGCCTTTCGGCGAATGAGCGCTCGCTCGCCGCCGACATTCTTTTGCAGGTCGCCGACAAGGTCGATGAGGCGCTTCGCGCCGAAATCGCCCGCCGCGTCGCGCGCGTCCCGGAAGTCCCGCCGGCCCTTATCAGAATGCTTCTGCTCGACGAGCCGGACGTCGCAGGGCGCCTCATTCAAGGCGCCGATTATCTTCCCGAGGCGCTCCTCATCGAGGCGGCGCAGGCGAGCCAGACCGCGCATCGGCTGATGATTTCGCGGCGCCTCAATCTGACGACGGCCGTCGCCGATGTTCTCATCTCCTTCAACGAGCCGGAGGTCGCAAGGCAGCTTTTGCGGCGGGAGGATTTCACGCTTTCGCCCCGCGCCGTCGACATTCTCGTCAGCCGCTCGACGACGGACAAGGAATTGCAGGCGCTCTTGCTGCGGCGGCGCGAGCTTGAGCCCGCGCATGGCTTCATGATGTTCTGGTGGGTCGATGCCGAGCGCCGCCGGCGCATTCTGTCGCGCTTCGCGCTCGACCGCTCGGTCATCCAGGACGCGCTTGACGATCTTTATCCGCGGGTCTTCCGCTCCGAGGCGCCCGATCCCGTCGTCAAGGAGATCCTCGTCATGCTCGACCGCCGCACGCGGCCGCGCGGCGTCAATGGCGAGCAGGTTTCGATGGACGTCGTCAAGCGGACGATCGCGGCCGCGCGCCATTATCCCGCGCAGGAGATCGTCCACGCCGTCGGCATGATCGCGGGCGTGTCGCACGAACTCGCCGCGCGGATCCTGCGCGATCCGGGCGGCGAGCCCTATGCGATTCTGTGCAAGGCGCTCGGCGTCCCGCGCGATGATTATTTCGCCTTCATCTCGGGCGACGATCAGGAGACCGACGGGGCCGTGACGCCGGCGCGCGCCGAGGAGCTGCTCGGAGTTTTCGATTCCATGTCGCGCGATTTTTCCCGCGCCGTCCTTCGCTATTGGGACTGGGAAGGCAATCCGCGCATTTCCGGCATCACGCAATTGTTAGCGGCTGATGAAGTGAAATAGGTTCTCGGTTCTAGGAAGAGGCCTGGCGATCAGGACTAGAACCGAGACCCTAGGAACTGCTCGCCGCCTTAATCCCGCCTTAAGCGCCCTTCTATATAACGTGCGTCGCGTCGGTTGCGGCCATGCGTATCTTGGCTGCTTCCGGCGCGTTCTTATGAGGGCTGTTCCGTCTTTGCGGCCCATCCTTCGTGACGCGCCTCTGAGGGGCTCTCCTCAGGATGAGGCGGTGCTATGTTGCAACCATCTACGGCCTCATCCTGAGGAGACGCGAAGCGCTGTCACGAAGGATGGGCCGGGCGCCCAATCCTTACCATTTTACGAAAATTTCCCGTTTTTCCCTGTCTGGAATTTAACGCGGGCCGCCGCACCATCCGCGCCGGGTCGCCTGTTGACAGTGGAGGGCGCATGCTGGCGTCGATGCGGGTAATCGTGTTCGCCTCGCAAAAGGGAGGCTCGGGCAAGACGACCTTGTCCGGCCATATCGCGGTCGAGGCCGAGCGGCAAGGCGCGGGGCCGGTGGCGCTGATCGACACCGACCCGCAAGGCTCTCTCGCCAAATGGTGGAATGTCCGCAAGGAGCCGGCGCCCGCCTTCATCCAGTCGGTGTTCTCCAATCTCTTCCAGGATCTCGACCGTGCGCGCGACGAGGGCTTTCGGCTTGTCGTCATCGACACGCCGCCGGCGGTGACGCGGGCGATTTCGGAAGTCGTCGCCTTCGCCGATCTCGTCGTCGCGCCGACGCGACCCTCGCCGCATGATCTGCGCGCCGTCGGACCGACCGTCGACATCGTCGAAGCGCGGGGCAAATCGCTGGTCTTCGTCCTGAACGGGGCGACGCCGCGCGCGCGCATCACCTCCGAGGCGGCGGTCGCCCTGTCCCAACATGGCACGGTAGCGCCGACCTTCATCCATCACCGCGTCGACTACGCCGCCTCGATGATCGACGGGCGCACGGTGATGGAGATCGATCCCGTCTGCAAATCCGCGCAGGAAATCGCCGAACTCTGGCGCTACCTGCATGAGCGCCTGATGCGCGCGGACGGCGGCTATCGGAGCGCCGCCGACGGCGTCGTCCATCCCGCCTTCGCCGGCGGCAAGGGACGCGTCTTCGGGCGCCGGGCGGCGCAATGACCTTTGAGAGAAACCCGCCGATCCCCGGCCAAGAGGGACGCGAGTCCGATCCGTTTCACAGGCAGGAGCCAAGACCCTCGCCCGAGCGGCGCTTCGCCTCGCTGACGGCGGGCCTCTTGGCGCGGAAGGGCGAGGCCGAGCCGGCGATCGACGCCTTCAAGCACGCCCGCGTCGATCCGACCTCGGCGCGGCAGATGGCGCCCGGCGCGCGCCATGTCATCGATCGCCAGCCGGCGGGCGAGGGCCATGCCGGCGAGATCGAGCCGATCGCCGACGCTGGCGAGGCGCGCGAGGAATGGCGCCGCATCAGGCCGGCGAAGACGGCGGCGTCCGCCGCCAGGCCCCTTCCGGAAGACGCGCCGCGGATGCCGCCGAAAATGGCGCCGGGCCCCGCCGACGAGGACTTCGCCGACAACTGCCCGCGCCGGAAGATCGCCGCGAGCGCCAAGCGCGCCGCCGTCACCTTTCGAATGTCCGTACACGACTTTTTGCGTCTGAAGCTCGCGAGCGCTGAACTCGAAACGCCGAGCCAGGAGATCATCATCGACGCGGTTGAGGCCTATCTCGATGAAAAAGGCGTCGAGCGCCTCGATGAATGCGTCTGCCTCGCCAAGACCGCCGAGGCCTGCGGCGGCGATGAGGAGGACTAGATCATACGGCGATCAATCCGAGTCAGAGCCCCGCGGCCCATCCTTCGTGACGGCGCTTGCGCGCCTCCTCAGGATGAGGCCCATGCTTGTTGCAATAGTGCGCAGCCTCATCCTGAGGCGCGCCGAAGGCGCGTTGCGAAGGATGGGCCGCGAGCGCGCCGATCGAGATGAAGCGCTCGCCGCGCTAGGCGGACCTCCATTCCTATGCGGGGTCTCGTTCCGCCTGCTCATCTCCGACTGAGCCCGCCAGGCAGCCGATCCTCTATCGGCGCAAAAAACGCCCGACGATCCTTGGCCGAGCGGCGCCGAGATCGGTTTCCGTCGTCAATCCATTGATTTCCGCAAAAATTCTGCGAAATTGCCGCCGTCTTTAAGCCGCCGCCGGCGTTTCTTGAGCGGTATGCGAGGGGGGACCGGTCGTCTTCCCGCGCCGGCCTTCATGAGGTTTTGAGCCCGGGAACCGGGCGCGGGAATTGAGGCCGATGGGGCGCTTCCTTCTGCTTGGCTTGGCGCTTGCCGCGCTCTGGCTGCTGTTGTCGGGCTATTTCGATGTTCCGCTCCTGCTTTTTTTCGGCGCGGCCTCGGTCGTTCTCTGCGTTTTCCTTGCGGCCCGCGCGCGGTTCGTCGACGAGGAAGGAACGCCCGCCGCGCTCATTCCGGGGGCGATTTCCTATTGGATCTGGCTCGCCGGCGAGATCGGCAAGGCGAATATCGCAGTCGCGCGCGAGGCGCTCGCGCTTGAGCCGCGCCTGTCGCCCAAAATCATCCGCGTCCCGATGGCCCAGCGCACCAATGCCGGGCGCGCGACCTTCGCCAATTCGATCACCCTGACCCCCGGCACCGTCTCGCTCGATCTCGACGAGACGACGATTGTCGTTCATGCGCTGACCGAGGCGCTCGCCGACGAGGCCGCGATCGCGGCGATGGGCGCGCGCGTCGCGAGGATCGAGCCGCGCAAGGCGGAGGCGCGCACATGACGATGTTCGCCGCCGCCGCCGCCGCCATTCTCGCCGCAATGGCGCTCGCGCTGGTGCGCGCCTTCGCCGGGCCCTCGCTTTACGACCGGGTCCTTGCCGGCAACAGTTTCGGGACGAAGACCGTGCTCCTGATCGGGGTCATGGGATTTGTGACCGGACGGCCGGATTTTCTCGACATCGCGCTGCTTTACGCGCTTCTCAATTTCGTCTCGACCATCGCCATTCTGAAATTCTTCCGCTACCGGACCCTCGCGGTTTCCTTGTCGGGCGAGGCGCCCGAATTCCGGGAGCCCGACGCATGAGCTTCGTCGACTGGGCGCTTTTGCGCGATCTTGGCTCCTGGACGCTGTTCCTCGCCGGCGGCGCCTTCGTCGTCACCGGCGCGCTCGGCATGGTGCGCTTTCCCGATTTCTACACGCGCATGCACGCCGCGGGGATTACCGACACCGGCGGGGCGGAGCTGATGCTCCTTGCGATGGCGTTGCAGGCGCCGACATGGATCGTCGCGGTCAAGCTCGTCTTTATCGGGCTTTTCCTCTTTTTCACGAGCCCCGTCTCGACCCACGCCGTCGCGCACGCGGCATGGATCGGCGGCCTCAATCCGATGCTCGGGCCGGACTTGAAACGCGAGGGCGAGACATGAGCGAAGACCTGCTCGCCATGCCGGCGCCCGCCGCGGCCAATCTCGTCATCGATCTGTCGCTCCTGACGATGCTGCTTCTCGTCGCCTTCGCGATGCTGAAGCAGCGCCATCTCTTCGCCGTCGTGATGCTCTCGGGCATATATTCGCTGCTGTCTGCGTCTTTCTTCGTCTCGCTCGACGCCGTCGACGTCGCCTTCACCGAGGCCGCGGTCGGCGCCGGGATTTCGACCGTGCTCTTTCTCGGCGGGATGCTCCTGACCGCGCGGCGCGAGAAGAACGCGACGCCGATACGCGCCCCGATCGCGCTTCTCGTCGTCACGCTGGTCGGCGCCGCGCTCGTCGTCGCCTCGACCGACATGCCGGCCTATGGCGACGCGGATGCGCCGGCGAACAGGTCGATGGGAAAGGTCTATGTCGAGCGGACGCCGGAGGAGATTGCGGTGCCGAATGTCGTCACCGCGGTCCTTGCAAGCTATCGCGGCTTCGACACGCTCGGCGAGACGATGGTGATTTTTACCGCCGGCGTCGCCGTCATCCTTCTCCTCGGCGCGGGAAGCGCGCGCGGCGGGCGGGACGTCAAGGACAAGAGCGAAGAGGGAGCGCCCTGATGGAGCACCTCATCCTCCGCGTCGTGACGAAGCTGCTTTTCGCGCCGATCCTGCTTTTTGCGCTGTATGTGCAGTTCCACGGCGACTATGGCCCGGGCGGGGGCTTTCAGGCGGGGGTCATCTTCGCGGTCGCCTTCATCCTGCATTCGCTCTGTTTCGGGCTCGCCGAGACGAAACGCGTCCTGCCTGAGGGCGTCCTCGTCGTGATGATGGTCGTCGGCGTCATGTTCTACGCCGGCACGGGGGTCGCGACCATGCTGCTCGGCGGCAATCTTCTCGGCTATGACGCGATCGCGCCGGACTCGGCGCATCATGCGGGACAGCATTACGGCATCCTGCTCGTCGAATTCGGCGTCGGGACGGCGGTCTCGGCGACCATGCTGACCATTTTCTATCACTTCGCCGGCCGCGAGGGCGAAATCGATCCCGAGGATTGGTGAGGGCCCCTTGGATCTCGATTTCGTCATCGATCATTACAATTACTGGATCTTCATCGTGCTGATGATGACCGGGCTCTATATCGTCATCGCGCGCGGCAATCTCGTAAAGAAGATCGTCGGGCTCAACATCTTCCAGACCTCGGTCTTCATCTATTACATCTCCATCGGGAAGATTACGGGCGGCACCGCGCCGATCCTGATCGGCGGACATGGCGGCGGACATGGCGACGAACACGCCGAAGACGCCGCGCATGCAGCGCCGCATGAGGCTCATGACGGCCCGGACGCGCTGCATGACGCCCCGGCGCAGGATCTGAACGACGCGCTTGAAAGCGCCCCGCATGGCGCGTTCGAAGAGGGGGGCCATGGCGAGGACGCGCTGCATGCCGCCCCGCAAAGCCTGCCGGACGGCGCCGAGACCAACAGCTTCGCCGTCGAGCCGCCGCATACGGGCGATGAAATCGTCGCCGCCCCGCCCCCGACCGGC
>JBFXBB010000171.1:0-6469 GCA_050183685.1 Amphiplicatus sp. | reverse complement strand
GCGTTGCGCCCGAAGATTTTGAGCGTCAGGCGCGCGCGCGCGCCGCCTTCGCCGCGCGGCTCGATGCGATCGATCTTTCCGGCGATCTTTCCGGCGATCTTTCCGGGGCGAGCGAAAGCGAGCGCCTGTCGGCGGCGATCCTGCGCTTCATCCTGAAGCAGGACGCGGCCCTCGCGGGATTTGACCTCCGGCGCCGGCCCTTTCTTTCGGACACGGGGTTTCACACGGAGTTCTCCTATGTCCTCCGGGCGACGCCTTTCCGCACAAAGAAGGATTATGAAGACTATCTGAAGCGTCTCGCCGCGCTGCCGGCCTTTCTCGACCAGAATGTCGAGAATATGCGCCGCGGCCTCGCCGACGGTTTTACCCAGCCGAAGGCGATTCTTCCCGCAATCATCCCGTCCTTCGAGGCGCCGGCGCGAGGCCCCGCCGAGGACCATCCCTATTTCGCGCCGTTCAAATCCTTTCCTCCCGGCGTTTCTAGGAAAGACCGCGAAGCCTTGGCCAAAAAGGGCGCCGCAATCATCGAGAGCGAGGTCATTCCGGCCCATGCCCGCGTTCTCGCCTTCATGAAGGATGACTATCTGCCGGGCGCGCGCGAGACGGTCGGTCTCGGCGCCGTTCCCGAGGGCGCGGCGCTCTATCGCGCGCTCGTTCGCTATTTCACGACCTGGGAGGAGGCAACGCCCGAGGCGATCCATGCGCTTGGCCTTAAGGAAGTCGCGCGCATACGCAAGGAAATGCAGGCCGTCATCGAGGAGACGGGCTTTCAAGGCTCCTTCTCCGAATTCATCGAATTTTTGCGCGAGGACCCGCGCTTTTATCCGAAGACGGCGGAGGAGCTTTTGCGCTACGCCGCCTTTCTCGCCAAGGACATTGACGGACGCCTGCCCGGCTATTTCGGCAAGCTGCCGCGCCAGCCCTATTCGGTCGAGCCGGTTCCGGACGCAATCGCGCCCAACTACACGACCGCGCGTTATGTCGGCGCGCCGCCGGGCGGCGCGCATGGCGGGGAATATTGGGTGAACACCTATGCGCTCGACAAGCGGCCGCTCTATGAGATGACCTCGCTCACGCTGCATGAAGCCGTTCCCGGCCATCACCTGCAAACCGCGCTCGCCTATGAGATCGAGAACGCGCCCGCTTTCCGCGCGCAGTTCTATCCCCACGCCTTCGGCGAAGGCTGGGGCCTCTATGCGGAAAAGCTCGGGGTCGAGATGGACGTCTATCGGACGCCCTATGACCATTTCGGCCGGCTCTCCAACGAGATGTGGCGCGCCTGCCGGCTCGTCATCGACACCGGGCTTCATGCGAAGGGTTGGACGCGCCGACAGGCGATCGATTATCTTGCGTCGAATACGGCGCTGTCCTCGAAAAATATCGAGGCCGAGATCGATCGTTATATCTCCTGGCCGGGCCAGGCGCTCGCCTACAAGATCGGCGAACTGACCATTTGGGAGCTGCGTGAAAAAGCGGAAAAGGCGCTGGGGCCGAAATTCGATATCCGCGCGTTCCATGACGCCGTGCTCGATGAAGGCGGCTTGCCGCTCGATATCCTCCGGGAGCGGATCGACGCCTATATCGAGCGGACAAAGGCCGAGTAGGCTTTCTCGCCCTTGCCCGCCTCGCCTTCGCCGCGGGGGCGCGCCGGCGCGAAACGCCGCTCTTGACGCCATCCGCGCGATCCCGGAAAGAACGCGGCCATGAGCGACCTCGCCGCACGCCCGCGCGCCGATAATTTCAGGGCCGCCCTTTCACGCGCCATCGACGAGGCCGCGGACTGGCTCGCCGCGCGGCAAAAGCCGGAAGGCTATTGGGTCGGCCGGCTCGAATCGAACGCCTGCATGGAGGCGCAATGGCTCCTCGCGCTCTGGTTCCTGGGGCTCGAAGACCATCATCTGCGCCCGCGTCTTGCGCAGTCTTTGCGCGAGTCGCAGCATCCGGACGGCGCCTGGCGGATTTATCACGACGCCCCCGCCGGCGACGTCAATACGACGGTCGAGGCCTATGCGGCCTTGCGCTCGACCGGCGTTGCGGCGGACGATCCGGCGCTCGAAAAGGCGGCGGCGTGGATTCAATCGAAAGGCGGGCTCAAAAATGTGCGCGTCTTCACGCGCTATTGGCTCGCCCTGATCGGCGAGTGGCCTTGGGAGAAGACGCCGAACCTGCCGCCGGAAGTCATCTGGTTCCCGAACGGGTTCGTCTTCTCGATCTATAATTTCGCGCAATGGGCGCGCGCGACCCTGACGCCGATCGCGGTTCTGTCCGCGCGGCGCCCGTCGCGCCCCTTGCCGCCGCAAAACCGGCTCGACGCGCTCTTTCCCGGGGGCCGCGGCCAATTCGATTATGAGTTGCCGAAAAAGCCCGGCGCCGAATTCTGGGACGGGTTTTTCCGCGGCGCGGACAAGATCCTGCACGGTCTGCAAAGCATCGGCGCAAGCGCCAGGATCGGGCTTTGGCGCGGCGCGGCGGTCAAAAGCTGCCTTGAATGGATCATCCGTCATCAGGACGCGGACGGCGTCTGGGGCGGCATCCAGCCGCCCTGGATCTATTCCCTGATGGCTCTTTACACGGAAGGATATGCGCTCGACCATCCGAATGTCGCGGCGGGTCTCGGCGCGCTCGACGATCCGCGCTGGCGCGTCGATATCGGCGAGGCGACCTGGATCCAGGCCTCGACGAGCCCTGTCTGGGACACCGAACTCGCCTTGATGGCCTTTGAGGATGCGGGGCTTATTGGCGCCTATCCGAACGAGGTCGATTACGCGGTGCAATGGCTGCTCGACCAGCAAGTCCGGCGGCCGGGGGACTGGCGAGTGAAAGTCCCGAATGTCGCGCCGGGCGGCTGGGCCTTCGAATATAAGAACTATTTCTATCCTGATACGGATGATACCGCTGTCGCGCTCATCGTGCTCTCGCAATTTCGCGACGACCCGAAATGGAAGGCGCGCGGAATCGAGGAGGCGATCGGGCTCGGCGTCGACTGGCTCGCGGCCATGCAGAGCCGCGGCGGCGGCTGGGGCGCCTTCGACAAGGATAATGACAAGAAGATCCTGACGAAGATTCCCTTTTGCGATTTCGGCGAGGCTCTGGACCCGCCCTCGGTCGACGTGACGGCGCATGTCGTCGAGGCTTTCGGCAAGCTCGGGCTCGGCAAAGATCATCCGGCGATGGCGCGCGCGCTCGCCTGGCTCCGCGCCGAGCAGGAGGCGGACGGCGCCTGGTTCGGCCGCTGGGGGGTGAACTATATTTACGGGACCGGCGCGGTTCTGCCGGCGCTCGCCGCGATCGGCGAGGACATGCATGAGCCATACATCCATCGCGCCTGCGACTGGCTATCTTCGATACAGCAGGCCGATGGCGGCTGGGGCGAGTCCTGCGCCTCCTATATGGACATCGCGATGAAAGGCCGGGGACGAACGACCGCCTCGCAGACCGCCTGGGCGCTGATGGGCCTCGCTGCGGCGGGTCGCGCGCAGGACCGCGAGGCGATCCAGCGCGGCGCCGCTTTCCTGATCGAACGCCAGAAAGACGGAACCTGGGAAGAGCCTGACTATACGGGGACGGGCTTTCCGGGCTATGGCGTCGGCCAGACGATCAAGCTCGGCGATCCTCTGCTTACGGAGCGTTTAAAGCAGGGGCCGGAGCTGTCCCGCGCGTTCATGATCAACTATAATCTCTACCGGCATTATTTTCCCCTGATGGCGATGGCGCGCGCGCGGCGGATTTTGTCGTAGAAGGAGACGGAATTGGGCGGGCGGTCACGCCGCCGCGTCGAGAACGCCCTTGAAAAAGGCCGCGCCGTCGACGCCGCCGAGAAGCGCGGAGACGGCGCGTTCGGGATGCGGCATCACCCCCATCACATTGCCTTGCTCATTGAGGACGCCCGCAATGTCGCGCGCCGAACCGTTCGGATTGTCGACATAGCGCAAAGCGATGCGGTCCTCGCCTTCGAGCCGGGCGAGCGTCTCGTCATCGGCGAAATAATTCCCGTCGTGATGGGCGACCGGAAAGTCGAGATATTGGCCTTTCGCAAAGCCGCGCGTGAACAGGGAGCGGTTGTTCAGGACCCTCAGCGTCACGATCCGGCAGACGAAATCGAGTCCGGCGTTTCTAAGCAGCGCGCCGGGCAGGAGGCCCGCCTCGGTCAGGATCTGAAAGCCGTTGCAGATCCCGAGCACGGGCGTTCCCGCCTTCGCTTTTTCGATGACGGCGCGCATCACCGGCGCGCGCGCCGCCATCGCGCCGGAGCGCAGATAATCGCCATAGGAAAAGCCGCCGGGAAGCAGGATGAAATCCGTGTCGGGAAGATCGGCGTCGCCATGCCAGACCATCGCCGGCTTCTTGCCCGTCGCCTGTTCGAGCGCGATGGCGGCGTCGCGATCGCAATTCGAGGCTGGAAAGACGATGACGGCGGGTTTCATTGGCTGAGGTCGATCGAATAATTCTCCATCACCGGATTGGCGAGGAGCTTTTTGCACATGTCTTCGATCTTCGCTCTGGCGGCGGCCTCGTTCGATTCGGGGACGGTCAATTCGATGACCTTGCCCTGGCGCACATCGGCGGCGTCGGCAAAGCCGAGGCCTTTCAAGGCGCCCTCGATCGCCTTGCCTTGCGGGTCGAGAACGCCGGCCTTGAGCGTGATATGGATCCGGGCTTTCATGAGCGCTCCTTTTTGCGGCTTTGAAATAGAATGGGGCGCGTGTTCCTGCAAGCGTGATGGAATGGCTGGCGGCGGTCTCGCCGCGCCGCTATGGTGCGCCCCTTTTTAAAGGAGCGGCGCAAGGCCGGGCATGACAGTTTCGATTTCGGTGCGCCGCGCCGCGCCGCGGGATCTCAAGGCGATCATCGCCATGTGCGACGCCTTGAACGCGCATTCGGGCCTGCCGACCGGCCGGCTTGACGCGAAGAGCTTCCGAGCGGCGCTTTTCGGCAAAAACGCCTTTCTCTTCGCCGACATCGCCGAAGCGGTCGACGCGGATGACGCGCGGGCCTCGGTCGCCGGCTATACGCTTGCCCATGACGCCTTCACGACCGATTTCGGCGAGCGCGGCATGTATCTCGTCGATCTTTTTGTGGAGCCCGCCTGGCGGCGCGCCGGCGTCGGGCGCGCGCTCATGGCCGCGGCGGCGGCGCGGACAAAGGCGCGCGGCGGCACGCATCTTTGGTGGGCCTCGATGCCGGGGAATTTCCTGGCCCGGCGGTTTTACGGCGCTCTCAGGGCGACGGACGAGAAACTCCATAGCCACGCTCTGTTCGGAAGGCCGTTCGATTTGCTCGCCGCGCGTGGATCGATAGGGACCCGCCGCTCGCGTCCTGAATGACCGCTTCCGCGAAAGCCGCGCCTATTTCTCGTTGTCGCTGACGAGAACCGGGCCGCGCGCGCCCTGGCCTTCGACGTCGCGCAGGACGCCGAGACGCCGCGCGACCTCGCGATAGGCCTCGGTGACGCCGCCCAAATCCTTCCGGAAGCGGTCCTTGTCCATGATGTCGCCCGATTCCATGTCCCAGAGGCGGCAGGAATCGGGGCTGATCTCGTCGGCGACGACGAGGCGCATCATGTCGCCTTCATATTGGCGGCCGAATTCGACCTTGAAGTCGACGAGCTTGATGCCGACGGCGGTGAAAAGCCCGCCGAGAAAATCGTTGATGCGCAGCGCGAGCGACATCATGTCGTCGATCTCCTGCGGGCTCGCCCAGTTGAAGGCGGTGATGTGCTCTTCGGAGACGAGCGGGTCGCCAAGCGCGTCGTTCTTGTAATAGAACTCGATGACGGAGCGGGGAAGGGCCGAGCCCTCTTCGAGGCCGAGGCGCTTGACGATCGAGCCCGCCGCGACATTTCTGACGACGACTTCGAGCGGCACGATCTCGACATGGCGCACGAGTTGCTCGCGCATGTTCAGCCGACGGATGAAATGAGTCGGCACGCCGACCCGATCGAGCCCCATCATGATGAATTCCGAAATGCGGTTGTTGAGAACGCCCTTGCCTTCGAGCACGGCGCGCTTCTGATTGTTGAAGGCGGTCGCGTCATCCTTGAAATATTGGATGAGGGTGCCGGGCTCGGGCCCTTCGAACAGGATCTTGGCCTTGCCTTCGTAGATTTGCTTGCGGCGCGCCATTGGCGTCATCCTCACATCGTTGCGTCGTCTTGCCCTGCGGCCCCAGCTCGAAAGCCGATTCTGAGGGGGCGGCGCGCCGCATCCCCGTCACCGCTAGCATACCCCCCAAAGCGGGAGAAGCGGCGTCATAGGGCGCCCGCCGCGTCCTGGGAACCCCTTGATTTTGCGCGCCTCTCGCGCGCGTTGCGCCGGAGCCGGCGCGCCTATATGGAGAGGGCGGCCCCGACGGACGGCGGGCCGCCTTGAGAATCAGGAGCTGAGGCCCGATGACGACATTCGACGACCGCGAGGATCAATTCGAAAAGCAGTTCGCCCATGATGCGACCTTGAAATTCTGGGCCGAGGCG
>JBFXBB010000170.1:0-6489 GCA_050183685.1 Amphiplicatus sp. | reverse complement strand
GTCGGGATGTTCGAACATGTGGGCGTTCCGCAATATGATGCGTTCTTTGCGAAGATCGGCGCGCTGTTGACGGAGGACGGCCTCGCGCTCCTGCACGCGATCGGCCACAAGGGGCCGCCCGACGCGACGGGGCCCTGGATCAGGAAATATATCTTCCCGGGCGGCTATTCCCCGGCGCTTTCCGAAACCTTCGCCGCGATCGAGCGCCAGGATCTATGGGCGACGGATGTCGAAATCTGGCGCCTGCACTATGCCGAGACGCTCGCCGAATGGGACCGGCGCTTTGAGGCGAACCGCGACCAGGCGAAGGCGATGTTCGACGAGCGCTTCTGCCGGATGTGGGAGTTCTTCCTTGCGACCTCGGAATTCGCCTTCCGGCATGGCGGGCACATGGTCTTCCAGATTCAGCTTGCGAAGAAGCCGGATGCGGCGCCCCTCACCCGCGCTTATATGCGCAAGGCCGAGAAGGCGCTGAAACAATCCGATGGCGGCGGATGAGGCGCGCGAAATCAGGCTCGGTGTATTCGGCCCATCCTTCGTGACGCCTCGCTCCCGCGAGGCTCCTCAGGATGAGGCCCGTTTTGTCGCAACAAAGGAAAGCCTCATCCTGAGGAGCGGGCCGAAGGCCGCGTCACGAAGGATGGGCCGCAGGGAGCGCGGATCAAGATTTATCGCCCGTTGGTTTCGATCATGATGCGTGATTCCAAAATCACGCATCATGATCCAGCACGGCTCGAAACCGTTCGAGGCTCGCGGCCGGCCATAGCTCGGCCGGATTATAAAACTGCCCCCTCGTGGGCTTGCCGTCGGCGAGCGCCACCCAGGGCTGTTTCGAGTCCGTATAGATATGGATATCCGGCGGAAAACGGTCGGGTTCGTCAAAGGCGCCGACGCGCATGAAATTGATCTTCTCGCCGGCGGCGCCGTAATGGCTCCAAAGCGCGACGCCGCACGCCGGGCAGCGCGCGATTGTTTGGCCCTTGCCGCTTTCGGACGGCGTCAGGACAAGCGCCGGCTCGCCCGCGAGAAGGCGCACGCGATCGCTTTCGACAAGCGCGTTGAGAACGAAGGCCGAGCCCGTCTCGCGCTGACACCAACGGCAATGGCAGCAATGAACAATGATCGGCGGCGCGCTCATCAGATAGCGGACGGTCCGGCAGGCGCAGCCCCCCTCGGCGGAAAAATCGCCATGCGTCATGACTTGCCTCGCTCGCTCGATGCGCGCCTTCCTATAGCGGACCTTCGGGACTTTCGCAGCCCTCTACTCCGCCGCGCTGCGCGCCGCCTCCGGCCCGATGAGGCCGCGCAGGCGGCGCATCACGCTGTAAAGGCGGCCGGCGGCGAGTTCGGCGACGGCCGCGTCGATCGCGGTCCCCTCGGCGCATCCGTCATAAGCGATCGCCAATTGTTGAAGCGCCTCGTTCAAAATGACGGCGGCGGCGGCCTGTTCCATCTCGCCGCTCACCGCGAGCTGGGCGATGTAATAGGCCTTGCGCTCGGGCGTCGTCGCCTCCTCGGGGCGCAGGGCGTCCTTCAGGCGAAGGATCGCGGCGCCGTCCGACTTGATCCTGAGATTGACCTTGCGGTCTCCATTCTGGACGACCGCGCCATTGATCAGGATTTCTTCATGCGGACGCAGCCTTAGGATCAGTCCCGACATCGAATCGCCCTCCTCGCCTCGCGTGTTCGGCGCAAAGATAGCAACTTTTAGTTGCATAAAAATCAATATTTTTGAAATCCGCCGGAGCGCCCGGCCTATTTCTCCATCGCGAGGAGAAGGGAAAAGCCGACAACCAGGAAAAGGGCGAGGGGGAAAAAAGCGCCGAGCATCGCCGGCGCGGCGCCGAGCTTGCCAAGGGCGAGCATCAGATTCTCGATCACGAAATAGCTAAATCCCAGCGCCGCGCCGATGACGGCGCGCTGCAATTGCGCGCCCTGGCGGCGCACGCCAAAGCCCGCAACCGCCCCGAGAAGCGGCATGGCGAGGGTCGCGAGCGGGCGCGAAAAGCGGCTCAAAAAAGACGTCGTCGCGCCGCGCGCGTCGGCGCCGTCGGCGCGAAGCTGGCCGATCTTGCGCCAGAGCTCGGCAAGGGGCGTGCGGTCCGGATTGAGAGAAAGGGCAAAGAGCAGTTCCGGGTCGAGCGTCGTCAGCCAGTCCCGGCTCGCCTCGCGCGTGACGGCGAGCGTTCCAACGTCGAAAGAGCGCACGTCGAACAACCGCCAGCGCCCCTCCTCATAACGCGCCGCGCGCGCCTCGCTCGCGCCCTCGATGAGCCCCGCGGGGGTCAGGAAATCGATGGTCACGCCGTTCAGCCAAACCCCGTTCCCGACCCGCGCGGCGCTGTCCGCGTGAAGAAAGGCGCCGTCTTGGGCGAGGCGCACATTGGTGCGCGTATCGGTGTCCTGCGGCAGGTCCGTCGCATAGTCATTGACAGCCCAATAATCGAGGCGCTCGGTCGCCTTGATGACGACGGCCTCCTGAAAAGCAAAATGCGCGAACGCGATCGCGGCGCAAACGCAGCCGATCGGAAAGAGCACGCGGTGCACCGACATGCCGGCCGCGCGCATCACCGTGATCTCATTGCGGATATTCAGCATGGAGAGCGTCACGACGACGGCGAGAAGGGCGGCGAAAGGCGTGAACTGGCTGACGATCTGCGGCGCGCGCAGCGACATATATTTGACGAGCGAGCGCCAGCCCGCCCCGTCGGGCGCCATGATGGTCTTCGACTCGTTCAGGAGATCGAGCATCTGCAAAACAATGACGAAGAACGCCAAGAGCGCGAGGAAACGCAGAATGAATTGCAGGCCGACATAGCGCGGGAAGACGCCGTTTGCGGCGCTCATCGGGCGGGTCCTTGCGCGGCCGCGGCGCCGAGATCAATGCCCGTCTCGCCTTCGCCCGCAAGGACGCGCACCGGCGGCTCCTCATCGCGCCGCCCCATCACGCGCGCCGCGCGCGCCTTGTCGATGGAACCGCGATAAAGCGCGAGGCTGATGAAAAGAAACAGGGCGAAGACGCCCCACATGGAAAGATAGGGCGAAAGGCGGCCCTCGCTCGCCATCACCTTCCCCCATTCTTCGAGCAGCTCGTGATAGACGATCACCATCGCGACGCCGATGACCGGCCTGAAATTGGAGGCGCGCCGGCGCCCCGTCACCCCCATCGCGACGGCGAGGATCGGCAGCACGAGAAAAGTCAGGGGATGAATGAGCCGCCAATGGAAGCCGGCGCGATAGGCCGTCCAGAGCGGATCGGACTGAGGCCCGCCCGCGCTCAGGCGGGCGATCAGCTCGGCTAGCGTCGCCTCCTGCTCGTCATTGCCGCGGGCGCGGAAGATGGCGATCGCCGGCAGATCGACCTCGACGTCGAATGTGTCAAAGCTCAGCGCGTTGACGCGCTCGCCCGTCGCATCGATGAAAACCTGGCGTCCGTCGCGCAGCTTCAAGATGAGGCGCGTGATGTCGGGCGTCGTCGAAATCCCTCCATAACGCGCGGTGATAAGCGCCTTGCCGCCGCGCGAGTCGCGTTGCTCAAGAAAGATTTCCTCCGCGTCGCGGGTTTCCGGATTGATCTTGCCGAGACGGATCGTGACATTGTTCGAAATATCGACGAACTCGCCTTGCGGAATCTTGATGCCGAACGCGCCCGCCGTCACGTCGAAACGGATCTGCTGATATTTATAGCGCGCGAAAGGCTCGATATAGGAAACGAGCAGAAAATCCGCGATCATGAGCACGACGACGAGAACATAGACGGGCCGCATGAGCCGCGTCACCGACGCGCCGCTGGAATTCAGGGCGTCGAGTTCGCTCGACAGCGACAGATTGCGGAAGGCGAGCATGACGCCGACGAAGACGCCGAGCGGCAAGGCGAGTCCGAGATAATGCGGCACGAGATTGGACAGCATCCGCCAGACGACGTCGACCGGGCCCCGTTCGGCGAGCACGAAGTCGAAAAGGCGCAGCATGTGCTCGATGAGAAGCAGCATGCCGGCGATCACCAGAGCGATAATCAGCGGCGTGATGATCGCGCGCAAGATGTATCGGTCGATAAGATCCATGAGCGTCGGCGGCTCACCCTGGCGGCGCCCTTATGGCGCCGAAAACGACGGAAACAGCGTCTGTAGCGAATTTGACGCCGGCGCGAAAGGCGGACCTTTGCAGGGATCAGCGTCCCCGGGCGATAAATCTGGATCACGGGCGTCGCGAAGGATGGCCCCGCAGAAGGCCGGTCGACATTCGCCCCGTCTATAGCCCCTCGACCCGCCCTTCCTCCCCCGCCCCTTCCAGGGGACATTGCCGGCCGACAGGCGTCGCGCGCGCATCGAGATCCCGATCGAAGGTTCCGCGGGGCAGGAGGAGCCAGCGGCCGGCCATATAGAGCGCGAGGGAGCATTCGAAGGCGGAAATGACGAGGAAGCCCGTCGCCGGTTTCACCGGGGTCGCGGTGATGACGAGGACGCAGAGCGCGCCGAACATCGCGCTGACGGCGTTCAAGAGATTGCCGGCGGCGAGAATTCGCGCCCGCGTTCCCGCCGGGGCGCGGCGCTGGGCGGCCGCCTGCAGGGGCGCCAGATAAAGGCCGGTCGTCGCGGCCGACAAAAAGAAACCGGCAAGGAGAAGCCGGCCCGGAACATGGGTCAAAAGCGCGGCCACCGTCCCGCTCGCGCCCGTCGCAGCGACGATGTCCGTCAGCCAGTAAAGGCCGAATGTCGTCACGCCGGCGACGCCGATGCCGAAACAGGCAAAGCCAAGCCCGTTGCGCCGTTTCGAGAGATTGGCGGCGAGGATCGCGCCGAGCCCGCCGCCGAGCGCGACAACGCCCATGATCGAGGTCGCGGCCGCGCCGTTCGCGCCGAGCTCTTCGATGGCGTAGAGCGGCACGAGCACCGTCGTGATGGTCGAAACGGCGTAGAAACAGGCCACGCCGACAAGCGGGCGCCAGACGCCCGGCTCGGCGAAGGCGTAGCGCATGATGCGGAGGGTCTGGCCGATCGGATTCCAGTCGATGCGGAGCGCAGGCGCCTCGGGGGCGGCCTCGGGGGCGAAAAGAACGCCGAGCCAGCCGACCAGGGCGACGGCGAAAAGCGCCGCGCCGACAAGGGCCGCGCCCCCGGGGATGGCGACGAGAACGCCGCCGGTCGAGAGCCCGGCGATGACCGCGACGAACATGCCGGCGTTGCAATAGGCGTTGCCCCTTATGAGTTCGTCCGGACGCAGATATTTCGGCATCGCAGCGATGCGCGCCGGCGAAAAAAACGCCGTCTGGGCGCTCATCGCGACAAAAACGGCGGCGAGAAAGAAGCCCTGCTGGAAATAAAAGCCGATGGCGGCGAGCGCCATCAATACAACTTCGGCGAGCTTGATGCGGCGTAGAAGAAACGCCGTCTCATATTTCTCGGCGACTTGGCCTGCAACGCTCGTGCAGATGAGCGTCGCCGCGCTGAAAAGCGCCCCGACAAAGGGAATGGCGTTTTTCGGGTCCTCAAATCCCGCCATCGCGATCGCGCCATAGCCGATGCCGATGATCAGCGCCTGGCGCAGCATATTGTCGTTGAAGGCGCCGAGGCAAAAGGCCGCCCAGAGCGGCAAAAAACGCCGCTGGAATAAAAGCGGCGGCTTCATGCGAGCCCGCCCGCGCCGGCGGCCTTCAGCGGCTCTCGCGCGCCCGTGCGGCGCGCGAGAGGGAGCGTCGCGACGAAGAGCGTCACGCTGAACAGCAGCGAAAGCCCCGCCTCGGCGACGAGCATGCCCGCGACCGCCTCGCGCGGGGCGCCGACAAGCGCGGCGAAAGAGAGCGCGACCGTCAGATAAACGAGGTCCTGGTTCGGCAGAAAGGGAATGCGGCTGAGGACAAGCTGTAGGCCAATGAACCAAAACCATACGCCGAAGGATTCGCTCGGAATGGCGGCGGCGTACATCGCCGCGAAAAGCGTCAGGGTCATCGCCTGGCGCGCCGCATGGAGCGCGATGACCTGACGCATTTCCGGCGCCGAAAGCGCGACGAGCCTCTTGCGAAAAAGGGCGACGATCGTCGCCATCGCCGCCGCGGCGAGAAAGGACGCCGCAAAAAGCGCCGCCGCGCCCGGCAAGAGCCGCAGCCCCTCGTCGAGCCCCCCGGCGGCGGCGAGCGCGAGGACGACGCCGACCGTCGCGACATTCGCCGTAAAGGACGACAGGACATTGTTGTCCTTGACGCCGACAAGCGCCTCGCGATCCGAAAGGCCGAGACGGCGGCGCGCCCATAAAGCCAAAAAGCCCTCCCCCGAATAGCCGGCGACTGCGTAATTATAGACGCGCTTGCGCAAAAAAGCGGGGAGGCGCCGCAGGAGCGGGCGCCGCCAGATGATCTCGTAGGCCGCCGTTTCGGTCACGGGAAGCGCGAGATAGTGCAGGAGAAAAAAGGCGAAGAACCAGGGCGAGGCGGGAAGCGCGCCGACGACCTCGCGCCAGCCGATATGCGTCAGGCGGAAAAGAAGAATCGCG
>JBFXBB010000169.1:0-6531 GCA_050183685.1 Amphiplicatus sp. | reverse complement strand
TTTCGGCCTCTTCCCCGAAATCGACGAAGCCTCCGTCCGCCAAGACGGCCAGCGCATAAAAGCCACGGATAACGGCCGCGAAAGAAAGCGCGCCCTCACCAGGCGCGCCCTGTGCGATCTCGAAAAATGGCTGCGGCCAGTCAGTCAGGCTGCGGAGTAATTTTCCCGCGGGAAATCTCGGGCTGCGGCGAGAAAACCGCCGCAGCCCGCCCCCGAGGCAGCCTGGGGGGAGAAATGGCCGCGCCGAGGGAATTTGTATTTGGAAATCAAATAATAGATTTCCTTGCAATCTGACGCTGTAGTCGGCTAATTCAAGCGCCCAAATTGAGACGCGGCATTTAGACACGTGTCCTAATTTGGTCAAGACTACATTTCAGTAATGTTGTCTTCGGGACTGCACGGAGGAGACGTGAGCATAACAGCGAGCCGGGAAAAAGACCGGGCGATCGATACGGTTGCGTGTTATCTTCAGGAGTTGCGCGCAGAGCGGCCAAGCTTGCGGCTCGCGGAATCGCGTTCGCCGAAAGGCCGACAGACGATCGGCGCCATATTGAAGGCGGCGCGGGCGGTGTTCGTCCGCGACGGTCATGCGAGCCTGACCATGCGCAAAGTCGCCGCGGAAGCGGGCGTCGTCGTCGGCAATGTCAGTTATTATTTCCCGTCCAAGCGCGCGTTGCTCGAAGCAATGCTGCGCGAAGAGCTCGCCGACTATGTCGAGGAGCACATTCGCCATTTTGAAGCCGATCGAGAATCCCCGCTCGACATTCTGCTTAATGTTGTCGCCTTTTACATCTCGAACGGACGGTTCTCGCACGCGTTCTTCTATCAGGTATGGGGCTATGCGGGCAGCGACGAAACCGCGCGCGAGCTCGTTCGGGGACTATACAGTCTTGTCGGGCGCTTTATTTATTACATTGTAAAGGCCGCGAGGCCTTCTCTTTCCAGTCAGCGCATTCGGCAAATCGTTCTACAGATTTTCAGCCTGGAGGAAGGCTTGAAGCTTTTCATCGGCATGGGCCCTGAGGGCGATCCCGCGCTCGAAACCGCCGAGATCCAGATCAGGGAGCTGACCCGCCGCATCGTTGAGGCGGGTTGAAGGCGGCCCGTCCCCCCCCGCGGGAAGGCTCATTCCATTAACTACGAATTAAGGTAAAATAAGCATTAAGAGCCTTCTATTTCTCACAACGTTTCGACAAGGAAACGGCGATGCACGGCTTCCGAGTCATTCGGCCCTTCCTGGCCGCAGCGGCGACGTTGACGGCGATAGGGGTCGCGCCCGCGGCTGCGGGCGACGGCGTCCTAGGCCTCCTCATCGAAAACGACACCTTCGCGCATACCGACCGCTATTACACAAGCGGCGTCAAACTCAGCTATGTGACCGGACAAGGCCGCGGCGAGAAGCTCGCGCGGCTCCTGCGCGTGCGGGAGGGCGAACCGACGCGCCTCGGCTTTGCGCTCGGCCACAGCATTTTCACGCCGGAGAATCGCGGCGCCGTTGCGCCGCTTCCCAATGATCATCCTTACGCCGGCTGGTTTTATGGGGAAGTCTCGATCATCGCCGAAAGGCGGAGCCGCGCGCTTGACATGCTGACGCTCGATTTTGGCGTCGTCGGCCCGCACGCTTTCGGAAAAGGCGCGCAGGACTTTATTCATGAGCTCATCGGCGACGACAAAGCGCGCGGCTGGGCGAACCAATTGCGCGACGAGCCCGGATTCATCCTATCCTATGACCGGCTATGGCCGCCGATCATTTCGCCGTCGGCGCATGGCGTCGGCGTCGATCTGACGCCGCATACGGGCGTCTCAATCGGCAATGTGCTGACGCAAGCGAATGCGGGCGTCACTTTCCGCATCGGCAGCGGGCTTTCCGGAAGCTATGGGCCTCCGCGCGTGCGGCCAAGCATTCCGACCGGCGGCTTTTACGGCGGAAGCGGATTTTCCTGGTATGTTTTCGCCGGCGGCGAAGCGCGCGCCATCGCGCGCAATGTCTTTCTCGACGGCAACACCTTCCGAGACAGCCTTTCCGTCGACAAGAAAGTCTTCGGCGCCGACGCGCAAGGCGGGCTCGTACTCCAGATGCGCGGCGTTGCGCTCGCTTTCACCTATGTCTGGCGCGCCCGCGAGTTCGATACGCAGAGCGACGCCCAGCAATTCGGCGCCATATCGTTCTCGACCAGATTCTGACCTATTGCGCGAACGCCTTTCGCAGCGTAGCACGCGCGGATGACAAAGAACCCGCCCGATCTCGCCGGCAAGACCGCGCTCGTCACGGGCGCCTCGCGCGGCCTGGGGCGGGCGACGGCGCTCGCGCTCGCCGAGGCGGGCGCGCATGTGCTCGCCCTTGCGCGCACGGTCGGCGGACTTGAAGACCTCGATGATGAGATCAAGGCCGTCGGCGGAACCGCCTCGCTCGTCCCGCTCGACCTTGCCGATCAAACAGCGATAGAGCGTCTCGGGCCGGCGCTCTCTGCGCGATTCCACAAGCTCGACATTCTTGTCGCCAACGCAGCAACGCTCGGCGAACTCGGGCCCCTCGCCGATATTGCGGAGTCGACTTGGAAAACCACGCTCGACGTCAATCTCACCGCGAATTGGCGGTTGATCAAAACGCTCGACCCGCTTCTTCGCGCTTCGGGAGCGGCGCGTGTCGCCTTTGTCACGTCTTCGGTCGGCTCCGAGGCGCGCGCCTTTTGGGGCGCCTATGCGATCTCGAAAGCGGCGCTCGACATGCTCGCGCGCCTCTATGCGATCGAGGCGAAGATCGCGGGGGTCCGCATTGCAATCATCGATCCGGGCGCGATGCGCACCGCGATGCGCCGCCAGGCGATGCCCGGCGAAAATCCGGAAACGCTGCCGGAGCCGCGAGAGATCGCGCCCCTTCTTTTTCAGGCCCTATCGCCGGACTATGACGGCCTCGCCGAGCGGTTCGTCATGAGCGAATGGCGCGCCGCCGAAAAGAGCTGACATTCAGTCATCGGCGAACGGATTATCCGGACGCTTAAGAATGAGTCTGATCGGCACGGCGGGAATCCCGAACGCCTCGCGAATGCCGTTGATGAGGTAGCGCCTATAGGCGTCGGGAACGTCCGCGGCGCGCGTGCATTGCGCAACGAAGGTCGGCGGGCGCGTCTTTGTCTGCGCGATATAGCGAAGCTTGACGCGTCGTCCGGAAATCGCCGGCGGGGGATGGCGCTCGACCGCCGTTTTCAGCCACTCATTGAGGTCGTGCGTCTTTACCCGCGCATTCCAGTCGACATAGACGGCGGTGACCGCCGGCATCAGCCGCTCGACATTGCGGCCCGTCGCGGCCGAAAGGAAGACAAGCGGCGCGGCGGGGGCCTGTGGCAGCAATCGCGCGGCCTGTTCGCGAATGGCGCGGGCCCTGTCGTCCTTGTTCTCGACAAGATCCCATTTGTTGACGCCGATGACGAGAGCCCTGCCCTCGCGCAAGACGAGATCGGCGATTTGCAGATCCTGCTTTTCGAACGGCGCTTCGGCGTCAAGAAGAAGGATGACCACTTCTGCAAATTGCACGGCGCGCAGCGCGTCGGCGACGGAAAGCTTTTCGAGCTTTGAGAGCACTCTCGATTTTTTCCGAAGCCCCGCCGTATCGAAGAGCTTCACCGGCCACACGCGGTCGGCGCTCTCCCAGCTCCATTCAATCGAGATCGAGTCCCGCGTGATGCCGGCCTCGGGACCGGTCAACATGCGATCCTCGCCGAGAAGGCGGTTGACGAGAGTCGACTTGCCGGCGTTGGGCCGGCCGACGATAGCGACGCGGAGCGGCTTTAGCGGATCGTCCCAGCGCGCCTCATCCTCGTCCAGGGTCGCGCCCGGCGCTGCTTTCTCGGGCGCGAGAAGAGGTTCGAGCGCCGCATAAAGGTCGCCCATCCCCTCGCCATGTTCCGCGGAGAAGGCGATGGGCTCGCCGAGGCCAAGCGACCAGGCGTCGAGGACGCCGGCTTCCCCGGCCGCGCCTTCGGCTTTGTTGGCGAGGAGGATGACGGGCTTGCCGCTGGCGCGCAGGACCGCGGCGAACGCATCGTCGAGCGGCGTCAGCCCTGCGCGCGCATCCACGACAAAGAGCGCCGCGGCCGCTTCCTCGATGGCGCGATCCGTCTGCTGGCGCATGCGGCTTTCGAGCGCCGCTTCCGGCGCCTCTTCCATGCCCGGCGTGTCGATGGCGACGAAATCGAGATCGCCGATCCTCGCCGCGCCTTCGCGGCGGTCGCGGGTGACGCCGGGCGTGTCATCGACAAGGGCGAGGCGCTTGCCGACAAGACGGTTAAAGAGGGTCGACTTGCCGACATTGGGCCGACCGACAATGGCGATCTTCTTCGGCATGATGCGAGAGCCCGCGCGCTAGCGCAGCGCGGTGAGCTTTCCTTCCTCGCTCAGAACAAAGATTTTTTCGTCGGCGACGATCGGCGAAACGATGAAGCCATCGCCAATTTCCTTCTCATCGACAACCGAGCCGTCCTGCGGCGAAACCTTAATAATGTCCCCCTCAGTCGAGACGAGAATGAGATAGCCTCCGGCAAGAACCGGGCCCGCCCAGGCGATGCGGCCTTTACGCTTTTTCTCTTTCTTGTAACGCCTGAGCTTCGATACCCAGACAATCGCGCCATCCGTACGGGAAACGCAGACGAGTTCCGCGTCGACGGAGACGATAAAAATATAATCGCCCGCAACCCACGGCATTTGCAAACTGGCGATCGGCGCGTCCCAGGCGCGCTGGCCCGAGCGGATGTCGATGGCCGCAAGGCGCCCCGCATGGCTGACGACATAAACAAGCCCGCGATCGATGACGGGGCTCCCCGCGATATCGTTGAGCGTCGACAGCGAGGTAAGACTCGTGTTCCGCGCCAGCGTGTCGTTCCAAACAGGACGACCGGTATCCGTAAGAAGCGCAACGACTTCGCCCGAGGAGAAGGGGGCGACGACAAGGTCGCCCGCCGCCGCGGGGCTCGATGAGGAAAGGATCCGGGCGGTCTCAACATAGGATTGATAGTCCCAAAGCCGCGCGCCGGTCTCGGCGTTGAGCGCGATAAACTCATTTGTGTTCGTCACAACGTAAACCGCGCCGCGATAAGCCGTCGGCGGCGTTCTGATCGGCGCGTCGGTCTCGACGCGCCAGATTTCTTCGCCCGTCTCAGCGTCGAGCGCGGCGACAAAGCCGAAACCGGAGGTGACAAAAACCCTCCCCGAATCGATCGCGGCGCCGCCGCCGAACCCTATTTCGGCGGGGTTCGGGCCTGAGAAAATCTCCCTGACGCGGAATTTCTCCTTGATCTTCGGCGCAAGTTCGGCGCGCCAAAGACGTTCTCCCGTCGCCATGTCGAGCGCCAACACGCGCGTCTCAGCGTCGGTGACATAGAGCTTGCCGTCTGCGGCGACGGGGGGCGAGGTCAATATCGCGCGCTCTGACGCTGAGCCGATATCCGTCGACCAAAGCTTCTCAAAGGTCACGGCGGCGTCGAGATGATGCAGCGTGTGGTCGGCCTCCCCGCCCGGCTGCGGCCAGGAGACATTGCGATAGGGCGGCGGCGGCTCGACTTTCCTTCCTGCGAAGCGCGGATCGGGCTCAATCGTTTCTTCGAGCGCAAGGATGGAAATGCGGTCCTCCTCCTCAGGCGCATTCTCCTTGTTTCTGTCCTTGTCGCCGCCGCCAAAAACGCCGCCGACGGCGCGCGAGACGGGATTGGCGCAGGCCGATAGCAGCGCCGCGCTGAAGAAGACGAGGAGAACTGACCGCCAGAGGGAACCGCGCATCATAACTTACTGACCTTGATCGCTTTCACCGCCCGCTTCGGGCGCTTTCGATTCAGCGGCGGCCTCGTTCGCCGCCGGCTCGTTCTCCGCTTCGTTCGCCGTCTCGTCCGCGCCAAGCGCGCGCTGGAGGTCCTCGACGCTCGCCTCGCCTGTAAGGCGCACGCCAGAGCGGCCGGCGGCGGCGAGCGCCGCGAATTCCTCCGCCCGCTGACGAACAGCTTCAGGCGTTTCCGGATCATTGGCGGCGCGTTCAAACATCGCGTGCGCGGTCTCGTAGTCCTTCGCGCTAAAAGCGGCAAGAGCGACAAGCTCGCGCGCATAAGGCGCAAAGGCCGAGGCGCTCTCAGGAAGCGCGCCAAGATCGGCAAGCACGGCGTCGCGGCCATCCGAAAGCGACAAGATCGCCGCCTTGACGCGCGCCAGCTCCGCCAGGCGCTTTGGCGCGGCGCCGTCCTCATAAACCTCACGATAGATCGCGAGCGCCCCCTCGCGATCGCCGGTGGAGACAAGCGCGCCGGCCCGGCGGAGCGCGGCAAGGACCGCATAGCCCTCCGGCGCCTCCTCGCTCAGAGTCTCCATCGCGACAAGCCCGTCTTGCGGGGAACGCGCGAGCGTCTCGGCCGCGGTCGAGAATTCGAGCGCGGCCGCGGCCGCTCTCTCCGCCTGGCGCGCATTCCAGAACTGCCAGCCGGCGACCCCGACAATCGCCGCCGCGCCGATCGAGATTAGAAGGGGCGCGTTCTTGCGATAGAGCGCCCA
>JBFXBB010000168.1:0-6590 GCA_050183685.1 Amphiplicatus sp. | reverse complement strand
TCAGGCTCATTCGATTCCTCCTATCATCGCCGGCCGGGATCTGCTCGGCATCGCGCAGACAGGCACCGGAAAGACAGCCGCGTTCGTCCTGCCGATCCTTCATCGTCTTTCCCAGTCTAAGGGGTCGCTCAAGCCTCGCAGCTGCCATGTTCTGGTTCTGGCGCCGACCCGCGAACTCGCTGCGCAAGTCCATGGCCGGTTTGAAGCCTATGGCCGTCATTTGAAATTGCACATGGGGCTCGTCATTGGCGGGGCGTCCATCCAAAAACAAATGGCGACCTGCCGCGCCGGCCTCGACATCCTGGTCGCAACGCCTGGCCGGCTTGCCGATATTCTTGCGCAGGACGCCATAACGTTGAACGACGTCCATACATTTGTGCTCGATGAAGTCGACCAGATGCTCGATCTCGGCTTCCTTCCCGCGATCCGCCTGCTGACTGCGAAATTGCCGGCCAAACGCCAGAATATCTTCCTGTCCGCAACGATGCCCCCAGCAATCGCACGTTTGGCGAACGGGCTTTTGCGCGATCCGGTCAAAGTCGAGATTATGCCCGAGGCGCGGCTCAAAATTCGGGAAAGCGTGATGTTTCTCGAACCTGCGTCGAAACCGGCGACGCTCATCGATATTGTCAAACGCGAGGATTTCACGCGCGGCCTCGTATTCGCCCGCACAAAGCGGGGCGCCGACACAATCGCGAGGAAACTCAACGCCGCCGGCTCCATGGCTTTCGCCATCCACGGCAATCGCTCGCAATCGCAGCGGGAGCGGGCGCTCAACGCATTTCGCACCGGTGCAGCGCGCATTCTCGTCGCCACCGATATTGCGGCGCGCGGCCTTGATATTCGCGAGGTCAGCCATGTCGTGAATTACGACCTGCCCAACACGCCGGAAACCTATGTCCATCGCATCGGCCGAACAGCGCGCGCAGGAGCGGCGGGCGTCGCCATATCTTTTTGTTCAAGCGTGGAGCTGGACTATTTACGCTCAATTGAAAAGCTGACGCGTCAGCGGATCGACGTTGTGAACGGAACGCCGCGGGCGACGCCCGAATTCAGCGGCGATAGACCGCCGCGCGAAAAGCAGGTCGTCGTCACCGCCTTTCCAGGGCGGACGAAGACCCGCATGGAGAAGGAAGATCACGATGGCGAAAGAGGAACTGCTCGAATTCGACGGCGTCGCCACAGAGGTTCTGCCGGACGGAAATTATCGCGTGCAGCTGGATAACGGCCACGCGATCCTCGCTTATGCGGGCGGCAAGATGCGCAAACACCGCATCAAAACGCTCGCGGGCGACCGCGTGACAGTGGAGATGTCGGCCTATGATCTGACGAAAGGTCGGATCACCTTCCGCCACAAGCCGGACGGAGCCGGCCCGACCTCGCCGAAAAGAACCAGTCGCAACCCATATCCGGCGCACAGGCGCCGCTAGACGGAAAGAAATATATGAGCGCGAAAGAACAACTGCTCACGCTTCCAGATCGCCGACTCCATGCCCTTGCATTCAATGTTTGGCGCAGCGTCTCCAGCGTCAATGAAAAGCGCCGTCGAAAAGCCGAGCGTCTCCACCCTCTTCTGCGCGCCGAACTTGCCGCGCGAAAAATGAAGGGCGCTTCGGCTTGACGCCCACGGCCGCGCTTTGATTACTGTTAATTGTGCATCCTGAAGGATATTATTTATGACGGCAACACAACAAGCTGAAATAAATTCAGTAGAGGCTTCCGATGCCGAGAAGGAAATGACCAAGTATGGAATCAAAATGGTTACATTGAACTATTTCTATTACGGCAAATACAGATATACGGATTTGAGAGATGCGGTTGCGCAGGCCAAGCGCGAAGCCTCCGAAACCGCCGCGCGAAGAAAATAAGCTCAGCGGCGCATGAGCGCTCAGCCTCACTCCGAGTCAATGTCACGGGCGAAGGACGCGAGTTCGCAGAAATCCAGACGACCGTTCGTCAGCGTGCTTTCCTTATTTCTCGTCTGCGTCGATCTTTTCTTCCTCTGAGGCGCCAGCGCTTTCCTCATAGCAGTGGTGCGCCTCGTCGTTGAGAACGATGATGTTCTTGCGGGCGAGCAACTCTGGACAGACGCGCGCCAACATCTGACCGTCCGTCTCGATCGTGGAAATCGGCTCGTCTCGGCCCTGTAGAACCTCCCGTGCATATTTAGGCATGTTCAACGTCTCGCGATGCCTAAAAGCGTGGTAATTCGTAATGACAATGCGCGCTTTACGTATGTCGCCGATCATGTCGTCAGGCGCAATTCCACGATGCTCATAGTAGTTCGCCGGATCGCTCGGCAGGAGAACGTTCAGCCTGTCGCGAATCGTGATGCCCGGACAAACGATGAGGAAAGCGTCCGAAAAATTCTTCCGGCCGCGTGCGGCGTTAACAGTCTGCCATGCGATCAGCATCGCCATGACGGTCGTTTTGCCGGAGCCGGTCGCCATCTTTGCGGCAAGCCTATAGAGGCCGGAATTGTGGCTGTCGCCCAATCCTTTGAGCTTTTCCACGAGCGACTTGTATTGCCCCTGCTTCGGAGCGACCTCTTCGAGCCAAATCAGCGTCTCGGCCGCTTCGATTTGACAAAAGAACGGCGGCGGCGAAGCAGATCCGCTTCGCCAATGTTCGAGCAGCCTTGCGGTCTCGTGGGTGACGGCCCATTGCGCCGGCGGCAATTCGCGCCAGCTCTCAACATGAGCACGGATTTCGTTCACAAGTTCATTGGGGCGAAATGCTCGACCTTTTGAGTCGATTCGATCGAGATCGAGCTCGGCCTGCGTTGTCCGTTTCTTCGTGGCCGCGATCGGAACGAAATACTCGCTTTTGCGACGGCCAGTTTCGACGATCTGCGTGAGCGCGCCATCGTCGGTTAGCCGCCAATGGCGACTTGGCCGCTCATAGGGCGAGTTGAGTATGGGATTTTCTGCGCTCATCTCTCGCTCGATTTTCAAAATTAGAATTCGGCAATATAGACAGTGCTTTGCGTCAAAAAGCGACTCTTAGAGCACTTTAATACTTATTAGCCCCCGCATGCAGCTCCTCGCGACGCCGATCGCGTCCCGCCGTCCTTAATACCGTTATGGTCCGTGATCACGTGGACCACAGAAGACTGCTGTGAGGCAACATTAATGAGGTATGTCCGAGGGCACCTGCCCCTCATACATGAACAGCACCGCGAAGTTTTCCCGCTACATTTTTGCTTGAACTCTGCACGTAGGTCCGTCGATCGATGACCGCCGCTGTCTCGGCTATCTTGCGTCGCTACGAATTGATCATCGCGGCGGCGACATCCCGGACCTGATAGGCGGCGTATCGATCTCGACTTGTCTCCTTCGGCGACGGCGTGAGGACAAACTTGTCGCCCTTAAGACGAGCCACCCGCTCAAGCTCATTCATCGGCACGAGCCAGGCGGCGGCGATGCGTCGGCCATCCATCAGAACACAGAGAAGCCGAGCCGCCGGATCGGCGCGCCAGGTCGATTTGCGAACGTTAAACTCGACTGTGCCGCCGATGTCGACACCGAAGCGCGCCTTGACCTGAAGCGGCGTCGCGCGACTTGTCGCCTTGTCGTAGACGAGCAGGTCGATGCCGTCGTCGTCGGCAAGCGGCTTAAACGGAGCGAGGCGCCCGTTCGAGCCGGTCATCAGCTCGATCGCGACGATGCTCTCGGCGATCGCCCCCTGCTGGGTGGTCGACAGCCGGAATTCTGGGGGCTCGGCAGCCTCGGTCATGGGGCCAACAACGCTTGGCGCGGCGGCGCAGTCAAGCGGAATGTGACTCATCGTCTGTAGATCGATCGGATGCAACCGGGGCGATGTCGTCCCATGGACGTCGCCGACCGCCTCGCCGTTAACCTTCAGCGCCTGCGCCGCGAAAAGGGCTGGTCGCAGGAGGACCTCGCCGAGGAGAGCGGGCTCCATCGGACTTATGTCAGCGGCATCGAACGCCGGAAACGCAATCCGACCATTACGGTCGTCGACCGCCTCGCGGTCGCGCTCAAGGTCCCGATGGGCGCGCTGCTCGATGCTCCGCCAAGGCCTGGCTCCCGACCGATCCGGTCCAAAATGCGGCGACCATCGCCCTGAGGCCGGCCGGTCGAGGCAAAGGCGTCGGCGCATATTAATCTTTCGCCCGCAACATTAGGGGGTCGCGACATCGGAGCGGAAAATGACGTTCCACAAAGACGAGACGAGGACGAGATCAGACTTCTCCTATCTGAAGGAATATGAGTTCGTTCCGTTCGAGAGGGCTCTGTCAAAGGGCGAGACGATCGACGACTGGGAGCTTGCAGCGGCGATCAGACGATATGGACCGCGTCCGCTGCCGCAGCCCGTTGTCGATTATCTTTGCCTTCACCTCGAGGGAAAGACCACGAAGCGACGGGGACGCAAGCCAGCCAACAAGATATTAGAACGGCAGATGCACATGATTATCGCCGAGGTCTACAAGCGCAGCCTCGCCTGGCTTGAGGCGCGCGAAAAACGATATGGTCATCTAAAAGGCTGGACGCGAATTAGACATTCGAATTTCTGGAAAGGGACAGCCGCCGAGAAGGCCGCACGGATGACGGCGTGTCGCTTCTCTTATGGCGCAGAATCCTTTCGCACTGTCCAAAATATGCGGTCTCGCTACACGCGTTCACTGAAACAGCCGTAATTGTTGTGAATGCGCCGCAGCGCACGGCGCGTTCAGGATCTCCTTTTCGTTTGGAAGAGGAGATCGCACATGATCATCGAAATCGAGGCCGAAGGCCGTTCGTTCTACACCTTTGGGAGCGCCATCCCGCATGGCGCGCCGCTCGAAGGCGCGCAGGCGGCGACCATTAACTACTTTATCAGGTACACGCAGACGAAGCCCATCTACTTCACGGTGATCTCGCTGCTGCTGATAGACGGGTCCCGCATCCCGGCGGTGATGGCGCGCCGCCGCCTGCCTCTCCTTAAGGAAGTGCTCGACGCTTTGGAGGCCCGCAATGTCGACCTCTGGTAAGCCCCTCCTCGCAATCGAACACCATCCTATCTCGGCGCTCACGCCTTACGTCAACAATCCGCGCACCCATTCGAAGGAGCAGATCCGCCTGATCGCCGAGTCGATCAAGGCGTTCGGCTGGACAAACCCCGTCCTCATCGACGACGAGGGCGGGGTGATCGCCGGCCATGGCCGGATCGAGGCGGCGAAGCTCCTGGGACTTGCCGAGGTCCCGACCATCCGGCTTTCGGCGATGAGCCCGGCGCAGAAGCGCGCCTATGTCATCGCCGATAACCGCCTCGCTGAGCGCGCCGGCTGGGACAGAGACCTCCTGAAGATCGAGCTTGAGGGCCTCCTCGAAATGGATCTCGATTTTAGGGTCGAGACGATCGGCTTCGAGACGGCCGAGATCGACCTCTTCCTCGGAGAAAAGACGACCGACGCCGATGATGACGTCCCGCCTGTCGAGGACGCGCCGCCGACGTCGATCGCGGGTGATCTCTGGCTGCTCGGCGAACACCGGCTCTACTGCGGCGACGCGCTCGACCCGGAATCTTACGAAAAGGTCCTAGGGAACGAGAAGGCGCGCGCGGTCTTCACCGACCCGCCTTACAATGTGCGGATCGACGGCCATGTGAGCGGGCTCGGCCGCGTCCGCCATGACGAGTTCGTCATGGCTTCAGGCGAGATGAACGAGGACGAGTTCGCACGGTTCCTGAAGCGAACCTTCGACAATCTCGCCGCCTTCACCCTGGACGGCGCCATCGCCTTTGTCTGCATGGACTGGCGTCACGCCCATGAGATGCTTGTCGCCGGCAGGGCGGCGTTCGCCGAACTCAAGAACATCTGCATCTGGAACAAGACGAATGGCGGCATGGGCTCGCTCTACCGCTCGAAGCACGAGCTTGTCTTCGTCTTCAAGAACGGCGCGGCCCCGCATATTAACAATGTCGAGCTCGGCCGGTTCGGCCGCTACCGGACCAATGTCTGGGATTATGCGGGCGCGAACAGCTTCGGGACGAGCCGGCTCGAAGACCTCGCCGATCACCCGACGGTGAAGCCCGTCGCCCTCGTCGCTGATGCGCTTCAGGACGTGACGCAACGCGGCGATCTCGTGCTCGATTCCTTCTGCGGTTCGGGCTCGACCATCATCGCCGCCGAACGGTCCAGCCGGCGGGCCGCGGCGATCGAGCTCGATCCGAAATTTGTCGACGTCGCGATCCGCCGTTTCGAGAAGGCGGCGGGCGTTCCAGCGGTCAACTCAGAAAGCGGAAAGACATTCGAGCAAACCCGCATTGACCGCGCCTTCGAGCGGGCGATGCAGTAACGGCAAAGGAGACACAGCCATGAGCAACGACAACAAGGACAAGAAGCAGCCGACAGGCGATTATGCCGTGGGCTATGCGAAGCCCCCGCGGCACGGCCAGTTTAGGAAGGGTCAGTCGGGCAACCCGAACGGCTCTAAAGGCAGAAAGAAGAGGAAGGCGCCGACGAAGGACGAGCTGCGCGACGACTTCTTCGAAATGATGGTAGCCCCAGTGCCGGTGAAGGTCAATGGCATAGCAACGACGATGAAGGCGAAGTAAGCGCTCATGCGGCAGATCCTCGCCAAGGCTCT
>JBFXBB010000167.1:0-6609 GCA_050183685.1 Amphiplicatus sp. | reverse complement strand
GATTGGCGCAGGAAGCGCCGGAGAAAAGGATCGGCGAGGACCTCGATTTCGCCGGGGCCGTCGCCGCCCTGCAGCGTCTCACCGAAGACGATCTCGCGCGCGTCAACGCGGCGATCCTCGAATGCATGGGCTCGCCCGTGCCGATGATTCCGGCGCTCGCCGGTCATCTCATCAAGGCCGGCGGCAAACGCCTGCGGCCGATGCTGACCCTCGCCGCCGCCGGCGTGCATGGCTATCAGGGCGACGACCATATCAAGCTCGCCGCGGCGGTCGAGCTCATCCACGGCGCGACGCTTCTGCATGACGACGTCGTCGACGATTCGGCGCTGCGGCGCGGCGCGGAAACGGCGAACGTCATCTGGGGCAACAAGGAAAGCGTCCTCGTCGGGGATTTCATTTTTTCCCGCGCCTTCGAATTGATGGTCGCGGCGGGCGATCTTGAAGTGCTTCGAATTCTCTCCTCGGCTTCCGGCGTCATCGCCGAAGGCGAGGTCATGCAGCTTGCGACGCAGAAAAACCTCGAAGCGACCTTCGAGATGTATCTCGCCGTCGTTGAATCAAAGACGGCGGCCCTCTTCGCCGCCGCAGCCGAGGCGGGCGCCGTCATCGCCGGGGGCGGCAAGGCGAGCCAGGACGCGTTTCGCGCCTATGGACGCAATCTCGGCGTCGCCTATCAGCTTGTCGACGACGCGCTCGATTACGCCGGCTATGAGCAAGCGCTCGGCAAACGGGTCGGCGATGATTTCCGCGAAGGCAAGATGACCTTGCCGGTCGTCTATGCGCTTGGCCGCGCAAGCGCCGAAGAGGCGGCGTTCTGGCGGCGCACGATCGCCGAAGGCCGTCTTGAGGCGGAGGATTTTGCGCGCGCCTGCGCGGCGATCGAGCGCACGGGCGCGCTTGCCGACACGCTCGCCTGCGCGCGCCGCTATGCGGCCCGCGCGCTTGACGATCTCGAAGCCGCGCCCGCCAATGACTATACGAACGCGCTCGCCGCGCTCGCCATGTCGTCCGTCGCGCGGGCTTTTTGAATCTCATTCCGCCGCGTGGGCCGCCGCATCCGTCGCGAGCGAGCCGATCTCGGCTTTTTTGCTTAAGTCTTCTTCCGGCGCCGCCGCGTTCGGCGCGTTGAGCAGACCCCGCCCGCAGGCCCGCGCGAAGAGAAGGAACGCCGGCGCCGCAAACAAGAAAGCGAGCGCCAGCGGCGCATAGAGCTGCTGGTCGGGGGGCAAGCGCAACATCAAGACGGCGCCGGCGGTCGAGAGCGCCGTAAGGCTCAAATAAACCGCCGTGACGCGGGCATGCGAATAGCCGAGCCGCAACAGCAATTGGTAAAGATGCTCGCGATGGGCGGCGAGAATATTCCGTCCCCGCAGGAGGCGGTGCGCCAGCGTGAAGGCGACGTCAAAAAGAAAAGGCAGCATCGCCGTCGGCGCGAAGAGGGCGCCGACGGCGCCGCCCGTATCGTTCGCCGCCGCGACCGCGATTCCGGCGATGAGAAAACCCGCCGTCTGGCTGCCATTGTCGCCCATGAAAAGACGGCCATGCGGGAAATTCACCGGCAGGAAGGCGACAAGAGCGACGGCGGCGAGCGCCGCCGCAATCGCCCAAAAGCCCGCCCCCGCATAGGCCGACGCGACCGCAAGGCCGGCGAGCGCGAAAGCGCCGCAGGACGCCGCGATGCCGTTGACGCCGTCCATGAAATTGAAGGCGTTCATAAAAGCGACGATCCAGAAGAGGGTGACGAAAGTCGCATAGGGCCCAAAGGCGATTTCGCCGACGATCGGCAAGGGCGCCGCCTCAAGCGGACCGAAGGCGGCGACGAAAAGCGCCGCCGCCGCGATTTGCCCGATCAGCTTCAGATAAGCGCGCAGCGCAAGCATGTCGTCGATAAGACCGAGCACGAACACGAAAAACGCAACGAGCGCGAGCCGCATTGTCAGATCGACGATGACGACATCGCCCGACGCCGCCGCAATAAGCGCCATGCCGGCCGACCAGCCGGCGAAAATCGCGATCCCGCCCGAGCGCGGCGTCACGCTGTCATGGCTTGAGCGCCCGTTCGGCCGATCGAGAAGAAGACCGGCGCGAACGCCCGCCCGCGCGGCAAGATTGCCGACGACAAGCGCGACGAGACCGGCAAGTCCGATAAGAAACGGCGCGTCCCATTCTGTCGAAACCATGTTCATTGCGCCCCTCGCGCTCCCCCCTTTCGCGGGTCCCCGCTCCCCGCCAGCATCGCCGCCATCGCCCACCAGCCCTCAGCCATAGCGCGAGTCGCCGCGCGGTCGGCCTCGGCGCGCGATTCGAAAAGCCCAAAGACCGTGGCGCCGCTGCCCGACATCCGGGCGATGAGACAGCCTCGGCATTCTGCAAGAAATCGCCGCGCGGCGCCAATGACGCTTTGGCCGGCGATGGCGTGCGGCTCAAGATCGTTGCGGGTCGCGGCGAGATAGCCGGCGAGGGCGCGCGCGTCGGGAAACGCCGCACGGGCCTCGAAGGCGGGCCGGTCCGGCGCGGGATTGGCCGCGTCGAACGCCTTGAAAATAGGTCCCGTCGGCGTTTCAACCCGCGGATTGACGAGCGCCAGGGCGAGCGGCGGCAGGCGCGGGCCCTCTCCTACGACCTCGCCCGCGCCCTCGACATAAACCGGCCGGCGATAGAGGCAGGCCGGCACGTCGGCGCCGAGCGAAAAGGCCAATCGGGCGAGCGAGGCCTCGGATATTTTGAGCTTCCACAATCGAGTCAAGGCGCGCAGCGCGGCGGCGGCATCGGCGGACCCCCCGCCAATGCCCGCCGCGACGGGAAGGCGCTTGTCCAAGGTCAGGGCGGCGCGGGGCGCAAGGCCGGATTCCTTGGCGAGCGCCTCGGCGGCGCGCCAGACGAGATTTGACTCGACCGGAAAGCCGGCGAGCGCCGAGGCGAAGGGCCCTTTGATCTTGAGAGAGAGCGCATCCCCCGGCGCCGCCTCGATGCGGTCGCCATCGTCGGCGAAGACAAACAGACTTGCAAGATCGTGCAGACCGTCGGCCCGTATAGGCCCGACATGCAGGAAGAGATTGACCTTGGCCGGCGCGACTTCTGCGATCATTGGCGCGGGGCTCACAATGCCTAATTCTCGACCGCCAGACCGTCGCTCAATTTCCGCCGCAACTCGGCGCGCAGCTTCTCCGGCGGATCGAATGTGAGCGCGCGCCGCCATTCATACCGCGCCTCGATCTCGCGCCCAAGCCGCCAATAGACATCGCCGAGATGATCCGTAATCGTCGGATCGCTCGGTTCAAAAGAAACCGCCTTTTCGAGATGGCCGACCGCTTCGGCGTAGTCGCCAAGCTGGTAATGCGCCCAGCCGAGACTGTCGATGATCGCGCCCGATTGCGGTTGCAGTTCGACCGCCTTTTCAATGAGGCCGAACGCCTTTTCGAGATTAAGGCCGCGCTCAGCCCAGCTATAGCCGAGATAATTAAGCGTTGTCGGCTCTTCCGGCGCGATTTCGAGCGCGCGTTTCAAGTCGCTCTCCGCCTCGTCCCAGCGTCCAAGCTGGAGAAGCGCGTCCCCGCGCGCAATATAATAACGCCACGCATCGTCCGCCGGCTTTTCGCCCAGTCCGTCGATAACGTCGGTGAAGACGGCGATGGCGGCGCGCCGCCGGCCCTCGCCGGCCTCTAGCTGGCCGAGCATGAGCTTGGCTTCAATCGCGCCGTCGTTGCGTCTGATCGTATCCTTTAAGAGCCGCGTCGCCTCGCGCGCGCGCCCCGCGGCGGAGAGCGCGCCCGCCATTTCGATGCGCGCCTGCTCGAAATGCGGCGAGGAAGGACGAATTTCCGCGAGCGCCAGCCGCGCCCCCTCATAATCGCCATAGGCGCCGAGAATCCAGCCGACAAGCCGGCGCGCCTCATCGCGATGCGGGTCGAGATAAAGCGCAAGGCGCGCAAGCGTGAGCGGCAAATCGAGCTGCGGATCGCCGACGTGAAAGCCCGCATTGACGGCGCGCGAGCGCGTATCCGCCGCATATTCGACGATCGCGCTGGCATGCGAATAAAGCGCGATCGCCGCGCCCGCGCCCGGCGTCATGTCGGCATAGGCCTTCGTCGCCTCGCCTTTATCGAGACGCTGAAAAGCCTCTTCGGCGGCGCGGCGCGCAGGACCGGCCTCGCCCGCGAGAAGCTCGTAATAGCCGCGCGCCGCCTCGACATCGCCGATCCTTTCGAGGAAGGCGCCATAGGCGGCGCGCCCGACCGGCCCGCCAAGGCCAAAAACAGCGGCCTGATAGGAGGCGCGGGCGTCCTCGACGCGTCCCGCCTCTTCAAGAAGCAACGCCCTGTGCAAGGCGTTGAACCCGTCAAACATGTCTGCGCCCGGATTATCGAGCTTTGCGAGCGCCGCCTCGGGGCCGGCGAGCGCCCTTTCGATCCAAACATCCATCAGAAAAGCGATCGATTTCAAAAACGGCGCCTTGATCTCGCCCTGGAGACTGGCCCGCGCCTCTTCAAAATGGCGGTCATGGATCGCTTCGGCGGCGAGCGTGATCCTAGCAAGGCCCGCGTCAGGGGTCCGATTGCCGGCCGTCTTGGCGGCGGCGGGGTTCGAGGCGCGATTTTCGGCGTTTGTTGACGAGGCGAGATCGACGATCCGCCGCGCGAAAGGCGTGGCCGCGGCGACATCGCCGGCGGCGAGGTGAAAGAAAAGAGCGTCTTCGAGAATTGCGCGCTCGCCGGGCGCGGCCGCATGCGCGGCGGCGAAGGCCTTGGCCGCCGCGCCGAGCGAATTCGACTGGGCCGCGACCCGGCCCACAAGATAGCGGCTCGTCAAATTCGGCTGCGCCGGCGCGCCGGCGCAGGCCGCGCCCGCAAAGACAAGGACGAGGATCGGAACAAGTCTTAAACCTATGCGCACACGGCCTCCTCGCCGGCAGGCGCCTCGATCCAGGCGCATTACATATTGGGATAATTCGGCCCGCCGCCACCCTCGGGCGTCGTCCAAACGATATTCTGCGAGGGATCCTTTATATCGCAAGTCTTGCAGTGGACGCAGTTCTGCGCGTTGATCTGGAAGCGCGGATCGCTTCCCCCCTCTCCATAGAGAACCTCATAGACGCCCGCAGGGCAATAGCGCTGCGCGGGCTCGGCGTAGACCGGCAGATTGACCGAAATCGGGATCGCCGGATCTTTCAGTTTGAGATGCGCCGGCTGGTCCTCTTCGTGATTGACGCCGGAGAACGACAGATTGGTGAGGCGGTCGAAGGCCAGATTTCCGTCGGGCCTTGGATAATCAATAGGTTTGTGCTTGGCGGCGGGCTCGGTCGCGGCGGCGTCGGTTTCGCCGTGAGCGAGCGTGCCGAAAAGCGAAAAGCCGGGAATAAGCGAATTCGTCCACAGATCGAGCCCGGACAGGGCGATCCCGCCGAGAATCGTGCCGAATTTCGTCCAGAGCGGCTTTGCATTGCGCGCAAGATAGAGCTCGCGCCGCACCGAGGAGCCTTCATAGGCCGCCTCATAGGCTTCGAGCACATCCCCCTCTCTGCCCGCCGCGATCGCCTCAAAAGCCGCGTCCGCCGCCATCATGCCGGTCAGCATCGCATTGTGATTGCCCTTGATCCGCGGCAGGTTGACGAAGCCCGCCGCGCAGCCGATGAGCGCGCCGCCCGGAAAGGCGAGTTTCGGCGCGGACTGATAGCCGCCCTCAGTAATCGCGCGCGAGCCGTAAGCAAGCCGGCGCCCGCCTTCGAGCAGCGCGGCGATCTCGGGATGCGTCTTGAAACGCTGAAATTCAGCATAAGGATAAAGATAGGGATTTTTGTAGTTGAGGTGGACGACGAAGCCGAGCGCAATCGTATTGTCCGAATAATGATAAAGGAACGAGCCGCCGCCGACATCGTTCGTGAGCGGCCAGCCGAAGGCATGCTGCACATGACCCGGCCGGGCCTTCTCGGGCGCGATTTCCCAGATTTCTTTAAGGCCGATGCCGAATTTCTGCGGATCTGAATTTGCATCGAGGTCGAATTTCTCGATGAGCTGCTTTGCGAGCGAGCCCCTCGCTCCTTCGGCGATGAGCACATATTTGCCGTTGAGCGCCATGCCGGGCTCATAAGAGTCCTTAGGCTCGCCGTCCCTGCCGATCCCCATCTCGCCGACAACGACGCCCTTGAGCGAGCCGTCCGGCCGGAAAAGCGCCTTCGAGGCGGCCATGCCGGGATAGATCTCAACCCCGAGGCTTTCGGCCTCGCCCGCCAGCCAGCGGCAGACATTGCCCATCGAGACGACATAGGTCCCGTGGTTCTTCACCATCGCCGGCATGGCGAAGACGGGCAGCGAAAGCGAGCCCGAGGGCCCGAAGATCTTAAAGCTTTCCGACGTCACCGGCGTGTCGATCGGCGCGCCCCTTTCTTTCCAGTCGGGAATGAGGCGATCGAGCCCGCATGGATCGAGAATGGCGCCCGACAGGATATGCGCCCCGACTTCGGAGCCTTTCTCGACGACGACGACGGCGAGGTCGGCGCCCGCCTCGGCGGCCTTCTGCTTCAGCCTGATCGCCGCGGAATGGCCCGCGGGCCCCGCGCCGACGATAACGACGTCGTAATCCATCGATTACCGCTCAGGCGCATCATCGAGC
>JBFXBB010000166.1:0-6659 GCA_050183685.1 Amphiplicatus sp. | reverse complement strand
TATACTCATTCGTTGCAGCTCTTGAAGGCGAAAGTGAAACTGCAAATGCAGCCGGATGGCTCGCTTAAAGGCTATGTTGGCGGCTATCGGCCCTGGGAGCCGGTCTATAAAGGCTGGGTCAATGCGCGCGGCGCCGTGATTGAAGTGCTGACATGGGTGCAATTGCCCGGCGTCTGGCATTCGCTGAAACGCCACGCCGATTATAGTCCCACGGGGCCGGCGGGCGAGAAGACGCATATATCATTTGCGATGCGGGTTGAGGCTGTTCCCGCTTTTGTCGTCACGCCGGAAGGCGAAAAGACTGTTGCGCAAGCGGTCTCTTACAAGGCGCTTGCGCCCGACGAAGCGGTCGAGCCGCCGGGCCTTGGCCGTTACAACATCGTCGACGGCGTCGTGATCGACCCGAATTCGCCTTATCAGGCCGGTCCCGATGCGGTCATTCTGCCGCCCTCATCACAGGTCGCGGGCGGCGGCATGTAACAAGCGGACGACAGGCGGCGACGTACCGTGGGCGGAATGATTTCCGTCTATTTGGCTCGGAAGAAGCAGTTTCCGCGCAACGAGGCAGGGCCAGTCGATCCGTCGTTCTATTCCCAGGCCGTTTGAAGCGCATGGCGCAAATCGTCGTAAAATCGCTTGGACGCCTGCGCATTGGGGACATAGTCGAAGCCGTGAGGCGCGCCGGGATAAACATGCAGTTCCGTCGCCACATGTTCGCTCATCAAGCGCTGCGCTAGCGCGAGGGCGGGAACCTGGCCGGCGTCGAGCGCGCCCAGCGCGACAAATGTCGGCGGCAGTCCGGCCAGGCTTTGCGCGCGCGCGGGAAAGGCATAAGGTGAAACGTTATCCGGGCGGGCGACATCCCGGAGATAGGCTTTGCGGGCGCCTGGCCACGGCGCCGCTGTGCCGGGTTTGCATGTCGGATCTAGATCAGTGCCCGCCCGATCGTCGAGTCCCGGATAGATAAGGACCGTCAGCGCGATCGGATATTCGCCTTGATCGCGCGCCCTGACGGCTAAACCGCCCGCGATGGCGCCGCCGGCGCTATCGCCGGAAACAGCGATCTTTTTCGGATCGATCCCGAGCATTTTGGCGTTGTCGTGCATCCAGGCGAGCGAGGCGTAGGCGTCGTCCGCGGCCGCCGGAAAAGGATGCTCGGGCGCGAGCCGGTAATCGATCGAAACGATGACGGCGCCGAGATCTTTTGCAAGAAACCGGTTCCTGTAGTCATTCATCTCCGGAAGGCCGATCGTATAGCCGCCGCCGTGGATATCGAGGAGCGCCGGGCGCGCATCTTTATGCCCGGGCGCCTTGTAGAGCAGCGCGCGGATCGGCGGCGCGCCGTCGGGGCCGGGAATTTCTATCTCATCCATCGTCACATCGCTCGGCGGCTGCGGCTTATGGCCCGCGCGCATCTCAGCGTTCGATTCCTTGAAGTTCTGGCGGATTCTCGGCATGTTCTCGACCGTACGGTCAAGCTCGCGCCGGTTAAGCACGGACGATGCGAATGAAGCAAAGGCCGGATCCATAAGCGCCTGCATGGCGGCCGGATCAGAGCGGCAATCTCGTTGCAGTCCGACAGGGCCGGCGTTCTTGGCGAGAGCCTGCGCAAAACCGCCGACGGCCAGGCCGATCGCCGAAAGCAAAATTCCAATCTTCGACGCCGCGCCAATAGAAGCGGGCTTATTTTTTTGGTCAGTCATTTTAACCTCCTCCCTTTGGTTATTTTCCGAAAGCCTTATGGACGGCGATCGCAGTGCTTCGTAAAAGGACAAATCTGCGTGAACGTCGAGATTTTACGGATTGGGCCGGGCAATGAAAGAATTTTCCCGGCGCGAGAGCGCGACGCGTGATCTCGCCCCCGCGGGTCGAGATCAGTTCTTTGCAGCTTTTATCTTTTCGGCTGTCATGTAAAAGCCCTGCAAGTTTTGGGCGGGGACGAAGAGGTGCGGCGTTTTGCGGTGCAACATTTGACTTTTCCCTGCAAAAATGGGGTGAATTGTCAAATTCAACGGGGTTTTCGCCGCACACAAAATTGGCGGTCCTTATGACTGTTCAGGTGAACGAAAAACGCCTCGCCGCCTCGCTCGGCGATCGCTACACGGCCGCGGAGGGGTGGCATTACATGACCGGGCTGCAAGCCCTCGTCCGGCTGCCCATTCAGCAACGCCTTCGCGACGACGCGGCGGGCCTCAACACGGGCGGATTTATTTCCGGATATCGCGGCTCGCCGATCGGCCGCTACGATATGGAGCTTTGGCGCGCGGCGGACGAACTCAAAAAGCGCAACATCCATTTTCAACCGGGCGTCAATGAAGATTTGGCCGCGACCTCGACATGGGGCGCCCAATATGTGGGCCTCTTCCCGGGAGCGAAGGTCGAGGGCGTCTTTTCGATTTGGTATGGCAAGGCGCCGGGCATGGACCGCTCGATGGATCCGCTCCGTCACGCCAATCTCGTCGGCGTCTCCCCGAAAGGGGGAACGCTTCTCTTGGTCGGCGATGATCACGGCGCGAAATCGTCGACGGTCGCTTGCTATTCCGACTATAATTTCGTTTCGGTGGGAATTCCGCTGTTCATTCCGGCCAATGCGCAAGACGTACTGGATTTCGGATTGCACGGCCTGGCGCTCAGCCGGTTCGCCGGATGCCTCGCGGGCCTCAAACTTGTCACGGATGTCGTCGAAGGGGGCGGCTCCGTGTTCGTTTCGCCGCAATCGCCTCTCATCAAAGAGCCCGAAGCGCATATCCCGGCGGGGATCGAGATCATCCGGCCGACCCTCGAACAGGAAAGAACGCTTTATACGGATCGACTGGAAAACGCGCTCAATTATGTCAGGGCGAACGGGCTGAACGAAATTGTCTCGCCCGCCCCCCGGGCGCGGGTCGGGGTGATGGCGGCGGGCAAGGCCTGGCAGGATTTGTCGCAGGCCTTGCGCGCCCTCGGCGCGCGCGAGGGAAAATTCAGCGGCGGCGACATTCGGCTGCTGAAAATCGGCGTCGCCTGGCCGCTCGACGATGAAATCGTGAAAGCCTTTGCAAAGGACCTCGATACGATTGTCGTGGTCGAGGAAAAGCGCCCGTTTCTTGAAGAGCAAGTCCGCGCCATTCTCTATGGCGCGCCGAAAACGCCGCGGATCGTCGGAAAGTTTTTCGACGGGCGGGTTTATAGCGCCGCGCGCGGCGAGGCCGCCTTTCCGAATAATGGCGAGATCAATCCGGCGATGGTCGCGCAAGTGCTCGCGCGCGTGCTGAAGGCGGCGCATCCGGAGGCCGAGATCGCCATCCCGAATGACGGGGCGGGAACGCCGGAGGCGAGCGGGGCGCTGCGCCTTCCGTCCTTCTGCGCCGGTTGTCCGCATGGCCGCTCGACGCAGGTGATCGAAGGCAGTCGGACGCTCGCGGGGATCGGCTGTCACAGCATGGCCATGCACCGCGACCCAATGCGAACGAACAGCATGTCGCATATGGGCGGCGAAGGCGCCATGTGGATCGGGCAAAAGCCCTTCACCGATGAAGTCCATGTTTTCACCAATATGGGCGACGGGACCTATTTTCATTCGGGGCTGCTCGCCATTCGCGCCGCGGTCGCCGCCAATGTCCCGATAACCTACAAGCTCCTGCATAACGGTTTTGTTTCGATGACGGGCGGCCAGCCGGTCGACGGAGACGTTTCTCCCGAACGGATGATCGCTCAGCTTCTTGCCGAGGGGGTCGGGCGCATTGCTCTTGTCGCTGACGAACCGGAAAAATATCAAGGCAAGCGGTTAGGGCGCGGCGTCACGCTGCATCCCCGCATCGAGCTCGAAGCGGTGCAAAGGGAGCTTCGAGAATATCCGGGCGTTTCCGTGCTGATCTATGACCAGCCCTGCGCCACGGAAAGGCGGCGCCTGCGCAAGCGGGGCCGCTGGCCGGACCAGGATAGGCGCGTCTTCATCAATCCGGCCGTATGCGAAGGATGCGGCGATTGCGGAACCATCTCGCAATGCATGGCGATCGAGCCGCTCGAAACCGAGTATGGCCGCAAGCGGGTCATCAATCAGTCGAGCTGTAACAAAGACTTTTCCTGCCTCGAAGGGTTTTGTCCGAGCTTCGTCACGGTGGAAGGAGCAAAGCCCCGCGCGGCGGCGACGGCGAGGCTCGCCGAGCTTGACGGCGAACAAATCCCGACGCCGCGCCCGCGCGCGATCGAGGGATCCTTTGCGATCCTGGTCTCGGGGATCGGCGGCGCCGGCGTCGTCACCATCGGCCAGATCCTCGCCGTCGCCGCCCATGCCGACGGTCTTTATAGCTCCAATCTCGATGTAACGGGCCTCGCGCAGAAATATGGTGCCGTGCACAGCCATGTGAAATTCGCATCGAGTCCCGATGATCTCTATGCGACGCGCATCGCCGCGGGCGAAGCCGACGCCATTGTCGGCTGCGACATTGTCGTGACGGCCGGGGCCGAAGCCTTGTCGAAGCTCAAGCAAAAGGACAGCGTTATCGTCGCCGATCCCTCGCTGACGCCGACGGCGGAGTTCTCGAAGAATCCGGACTGGAGTCTCGACGCCTCGGCGCTCGAACATATTCTGAAACGCGCGGCGGGCGAGCGGGCCTTCATCGTCGATTCCCGGACAATCGCGTCGCGCCTGCTGGGCGAGGCTATCTACGCCAATATGGTGCTGCTCGGCGCGGCCTGGCAGCGCGGCCGATTTCCCTTGTCGCTTGAGGCGATGATGCGCGCGATCGAGCTCAATGGCGTGAAGATCGCCGAAAACAAGCGCGCCTTTTTCGTCGGCAGGCTGGCGGCGCACGATCCGAAGCGGATCGCGGCGTTGACGGAGGGCGAGTCGGCGAAAGAGCCCGCCCGCCTGACGGACCGCCTTGCGACATCGCTCGAAGCGCTGATCGAAGATCGCAAGACTTATCTCGCCGCCTATCAAAACCGAAGATTGGCGGATCGATATGAAAGCCGCGTTCGCGCGGTGAGAGCGGGGGCGCGCGCTTTGGGCCTCGGCGACGATCTCGCCTTCGCGGCCGCGCGTTATTATTTCAAGCTCCTCGCGCATAAGGACGAATGGGAGGTGGCGCGGCTTTATGCGCGGCCGGAATTCAAGCGCGCCTTGCGGGAAACTTTCGAGGGCGATCTGAAGCTGACCTTTCATGTCGGCGCCTGGCCGTTCGGCGGCGTTGACGAGGCGTCCGGCAAGGCGGTCAAAGGCGAGACCGGCGAATGGCTGCTGGCGCTTTTCGGCGTCATGGCGAAACTGCGGTTCTTGCGCGGCTCGCTTGTCGATCCGTTCAAGAACAGCAAGGAAGCAAAGCTCGCCCGCCTGCTGCTTTCGGACTATGAGCAGGATGTCGACTTCGCGCTCGCCCGCTTAGGCCCGCAAACCGAATCCGACGCGGTCGCGCTCTTGTCGCTCCCTGAAAAGATTCGCGGCTATGGACATGTCCGCGCGGCGCATGCCGAAAAAGCAGGGCGCGAACGCGCGCTCTTGCGCTCGAAAATCGAGCGGGCGAGCGCGGCCAAGGCGGCTTGACGATGCGAGCGTCCAATTTTGGCGCTGCGCCGCTTCGCTTGCCGAATCGTGACTTGCGGCGTCCCTTTAAATCGAGGAGGCTTCGGCGCGCCGTGAGCGCCAAGGCGGGTTCTTGCGCCCTCAACGAAAAACCAAAGGGAGATTGGGAATGAAATCGTTTTGCATGGGCCTTGCGGCGCTTTTGGCGCTCGGGTCCGCCGCGCAGGCTGAGCCGGTGAAGCTTCGCGTCGATTCCGGCGTGCTGGTCGGGGTGTCGGAGGACGGGGTCAATGTCTTCAAGGGCGCGCCCTACGCCAAGCCGCCGGTTGGCAAGTTGCGCTGGGCGCCGCCGCAAAGGATCAGCTGGAAGGGCGAGCGGGACGCCACGGAATATGCGTTGCCCTGCCCGCAACAGACGCCCGAAAGCGGGCCCAATCGCGGCGGTGTTGCGGGCGCGACCAGCGAAGATTGTCTTTATTTGAATGTCTGGGCGCCGAAGAACGCCGAGAACGCGCCGGTGATGCTCTGGCTCTATGGCGGCGCCGGTTTCCTCGGCGCGGGCAGTCTTGGAACCTATGATGGGACGTCCTTCGCCAAGGACGGCGTGATCGTCGTCACGATCAACTATCGCCTCGGCATGCTTGGCGAGTTCGCGCATCCGGCGCTGACCAAGGCGGCGAAGGCGGACGAGCCGCTCGCCAATTATCAGCTCATGGACGCCGTCGCCGCGCTCGAATGGGTTCAGCGCAACGCAAAGGCGCTCGGCGCCGATCCTAAGAATGTCACGCTGTTCGGTCAGTCGGCGGGCGCGGTCATGGTCGGCGCGCTGCTGTCGACGCCGCCTTCGAAGGGCTTGTTCCAGAAGGCGATCATCCAGTCGGCCGTTCCCCTGCTCGGCGGCGGCCGTACGCTCGCCCAGGCCGAAGCGGACGGCGTGAAATTCGCAAACACGCTCGGCCTCGATGGCGCCAAGGCGACGCTCGCCGAGCTTCGCGCCCTGTCGGTCGAAGAGGTCATCAGCGACAAGGCCCGCGGCCCCGGCTTTTATAATGGCAGCTATCTGATCCTTGACGGCAGGTTCCGGCCGATCACCACCGGCGAAGGCTTTGCGAGCGGCGCGACGGCCGACGTCCCGCTGATCGTCGGCAGCACCAAG
>JBFXBB010000165.1:0-6704 GCA_050183685.1 Amphiplicatus sp. | reverse complement strand
GCCGCAGGCCGTCGACAGAGCCGGATGATCGACGACGACGACGCGCTTTCTCGCGGAACCGGCCGACCTTGCCGGCGCAAGATAATTGAGTGCGTAAAATCCGTTCTGCAGCAGCGCCGGCCCGTCCTGAGAGGGCGGCGCCGGGCCCGCGCCAATCATGAAATGAAGCCGGCGCGCGCGCTCGAAGAAGCGGAGCATTTCGGGCGCGCTGGCGCTCCACGGGACTATCCAGGTCCAAGGACGCCCCGCAAGCCGCTCGCGAAAGGAGCCGATATCGACCGCAGCGACCGGCCGGTTGGCCGCAAGCGCCGCCTCCAAGGTATAGCTATAGGTCTCAGGCGCCTGCGCGGGAAACCAGATGAGATGAGGGTCGACTTCGCTTATCCGTTCAAGCAGGGCGCTGTCTTCGTAAGTCGAGTGGTCCTTGAACCGATCAGAGACCGGCGCCTCGCTGGTCAGACTGCCAAGGAGATGAAATTCGACAGGCGCGTCCTCGCGGTCGGCGGCGAGAATGCACTCTGCGAGCGCGCCGAAGCCCTTGTGCCCGGCAAGGACGCCGAGAAGCAGAACCCGCAGGCGCTCGCCAGGGCCGACCGGCGGGGGCGCGGGCTCTCGCGGCGCCGGCCGGTCGGTCACATGCGGCGCGACGACCATCTCGACCCCTTCGATATAGCGGGCCATCCGTCGCGCGACGTCATGGGAGGGCGCGATCGCCCGATCCGCGCGCTTCAGCAGCCAATCGAAGGCCCCTCGCCAATCGGCGATCGTCCGGTCATAGGGGCGGGGTTCGGTCGCGATGCAGGCGTCGCACGTCGCCTCCGTCGGGTTCCCGCAAAAACGCCCGTCGACATTGACAAAATGAACCCGGGGGCAAAGAGCGTAGTAGTCATGGGCCGTGAAATCGAAAGGCGCCCCCAGAGCGTCGATCAAGCCCTCAAGGGCCTCGCCATAGCCGAGCGCATGATGGATGTGGACGCGCGCAACGCCGAAATCCCGCAGCAAGCCGACGAGCCCCGCGCGCTCCTCGACAAGATGGAACGGCGCCGCGACGCCATCCTCGGCCGCGGTCTCCAAACAGACGAATCCCGCGTCCTGCGGGCGCAATGTCAAAAACAGCGCATAGTCGGAAAGCAACGCCTTGAGATCATCGATATGGCGCTCGACGCCGCCGCCATATCGATGCGTGACGAACAGGATGACGGGGCGCGCGTCCTTCCGATAGCGAAGCGCCGTCGCCGCGAGACGTCCGGACGCTTCGGGATCTTGCGAGACATGGTCGGCGACGAGCTTGAAATAGTCCGGATAGCGTTCCTTGATGACGCGGCTTGCAGCCTCTTGCAACGGTTTCGCGGCATCGCTGAAGCTGACGCTCCCCTGATGAAACACGAATGTATCGGCGGCCAGAACATGTCTCCAGCCGCGCGCCGCCGCGCGCATGCAAAAGTCGTTCTCCTCGCCATAGCCCTTTCCGAAGGCTTCGGCGTCGAAAAGGCCGACCTCATCGAGGCAATCCCGCCTGATATACATGCAAAAGCCGACGGCGGTCGGAATATCGACCGTCTTGCCGGCGTTCGCCTCGGCGAAGATCTGGTCGAGCCCGCCAAGCGAAAGACCGGCGGGCAACGGATTGTCGACGCAATAGCGGGGATAGCTGCAAATGGTCGCGTTATTTGAATAGGGCGTCGCGGAGGCGATGTCTGCGCTCGAATGCGCCGCCGCAATAAGCCGATCGAGCCAGTCATTGGCGACCTCGGTGTCGCTGTTGAGCAGGACAACGTCGCGGTCCGGATGAAGCGACATGCCGCGATTGACCGTACGCACGAAGCCCTGATTTTCAGCGTTGCGAAGAACGGTGATGCGGGGCTCGCCGGACAGCGAGGCGACATAGCGGCGCACTTCCTCTTCCGGGCTGCAATCGTCGATGACGACGAGTTCGAACGCATTCTCGACATCGGCGTCCAGCACGCTTTCGACACAGGCTCGTGTTTGCTTGAGGCCGCGATAAACCGGAATAATCACATCGACCGGCCGAGCCAATCGGCGTTTTGCGGCGGGCGCTTTAGGGACCACAGGCGTTGGGGCCGCAGGCTTCAGTCGCGCAAGCGCCTCGGCGGACGCGGCGCTTCTACTGTCGCCCGCCTTGCTATCCTCGCCGCCTTCGCGCGGCGCGGGTCTTGAAGTCCTTTCGCGACCCGAGACAAGGCGCTTCAGCGTTCTGATTGGGGCCGTCAGCCGCCAAGACGTCGAACGTCTCACTTCGTCGGCGGACCTTTCAAGCGCCTCGACATGGCGCTGCAAGCGCTCGCCGAGCGCAGAGGACTCATTCAGGCGCTGTTCGAGCCTCGCCATCGTGTCTTGATCGTGGGCAATCTCGCGCTGAGCGGCGGCGAGCTCGACTGAAAGCGCGGCGCGGCCGCGCTCGGCCTTGGCCATTGCCTCGCGCAGCGCGGCGTCCGCACGTGTCTTCTCATCGCGCAGGGCCGCATCGAGGGCGGCCGCCTCGGCGCGCAAAGCATCGAGGCTCGTTTCGAGCTGAAGCGCCCGCGCCTGTTCTGCGGCGAATTCCTTCTGAAGGCCCTCCCTCGCCGCGACCGCATCGCGCGCAGCGGCTTCAAGACGCTTTGTGTCTTCCGCATGGTCGCGCAGCACAGGATTATAGAGACGGCGGGATTCTTCAAAGCGCAGCCAGGCGGCGTCGAGAATCTCGCGGTCCGGCTCGCCGCCCGTCCGCGCGGCGGACTCCAATGTCTCGAACACATCGCCGACCCACGATGGAATGTCGCTCGCCGCGCGAAGGTCCGATAACTGAAAATAGTGATTGCGGAGCGATCTTGTGAGGAAAGATCCGGAGGCGATCAGCCGGTCGACATCGAGCTCCTCGGCGAGGCCGACTGCTTCGCCGAGTTTGCCGGCCGCCTTCCGCCAATCTTGCGTCGCCTGGTCATAGTCGACGAAGACGCGCCGGACGCCCCGCGTGTCGCGTTCGGCCATCAACATGTGTTGCAGCCAGAGAAGCACCGAGCGTCCCGGCGAAAAGCCGTTTCGTTCTTTCAGCGATGCGGCGATCTCAAGCGGATTACGGATGACAAGAACGGCGAAAGGATCGGCGCCGAGTTCCTTGACCAGCCCCAGCCACAAGGGCGCGAAACGGCACATCCGGGGATCTTTGAGAACGAGCCGCCGCGCCTTGGCGAACTCGGCTTCGAGCAAGGGACGGATGCGCGCCTTGAACTCCCGCGCAGCCGGCAAGCGGTCGACGCGCCGGAAATCGTCGAGCGCCGACCAGGCGGACCCGATCGCGCCGAGAAAGGCGTCGTGAGCTTCGACAATGTCGCGCGCTTCGAAAAAGCCGCGCTTGTTCTCTTCCGCAGGCCCGAGCAGACCGCCGGGGAGATCCGCCCCAAGCATGCCAAGGAGCCCGGCTATGCTCGACGTGCCGCTGCGATGCATGCCGAAAACGAGGAGGGCGAGCGGCGCCTCCACGCCCATACGGCTCGAATTTCCGCCCTCCAAATCCCGGCCCTGCACGAGACGACCTTTCTTTTTCTCGCGACCCCTCTGTCGCGACTATCGCGCCGGCGCGGCGCTGTCGAGCCCCTTGGCGCCGACCCGGCCTCCGTCGGGCCGGGTCGCCTTGCCTGGAGCGGCGATGCTGTGGTAGCGACCACCGTCGTTCCTCTCGGAACCCCGTCAGGCGAGACCTTCGCATGGCGGCCGGATTTCCCCCTTCCCCAGGCGGCCTTCCATGCGACTTTCCGTTCTCGTGCCATGCTACAATGAGCGCGAACTCGTCCTCGACCTTCTCGATCTCGTGGCGAACGCGCTGCCCGATGTCGAGAAGGAGATCGTGCTCGTCGACGACGGCTCAATGGACGGCACGCGCGACATTCTTTCCGGCCGCTTCGGCGCCATCATGCAAGAGGGCGCGCTCCAGGGCGGCGAAAAGCTGCGCGCCGAGCCGATCGGCGAGAACGCGACGATTTCGATCATCTTTCACGATCAGAATCGCGGCAAGGGCGGCGCGATACAGACCGCGATGCGATATTCCTCCGGAGACGTCCTAATTATTCAGGACGCCGATCTTGAATACGATCCAGCCGACTGGGGACAGATGTGGGATCTGATCGCCGAACGCAAATACGCGGATGTCTGCTACGGCTCGCGCTTCTACGGCCGGCCGCACCGCTCGCTCTACTATCACCACTTCCTCGCAAACCGTCTTATCTCGTTCATTTTCAATATCCTATACAATCAAACGCTGACGGATATCGAGGTTTGCTACAAGATGTTCACCCGGCAAGTTTACGAATCGTTGCGCATCACGCAGAATGACTTCGGATTCGAGGTGCAAATCAGCGCCCAGATCGCGCGCCATCGCAATTGGCGCATCTATGAAATGGGCATCAGCTATTACGGCCGCACCTACGCCGCCGGCAAGAAGATCAACTGGAAGGACGGGGTAAAGGCCCTTTGGTACCTTGTGAAATTCCGATTCGTTCGATAAGGAGCGAGAGGCGGTTGGCCGAGACTGGGATCGATGATGAGCGATGTTGAAGGCGCGCCTTCCGGCGACGCCTCTCCCAGGGGTTCAAGAATGGGGGTCATGCTGCGCTCGCTCGTGGCGCTTGGCGGGATCGCACTTGCGATCCTCTTGATTTGGCTGTCCTTTCGCCGGGTCGATTTCGCCTCCGTCTTTGCGGCCTTCGATGAACTCAACATTGGCGCGCTCATCTTCGGGGCGGTGATCTATGCGCTCTCGGTCGTCATGCGGGGGCTGCGCTGGCGGCTGCTTCTCGAACGCGCGGGAGCAACGTCGCATCGCTCGGCGGTCGAATCGATGCTCGTCGGCTTTGCGACGAATTTCGCTCTTCCGGGCCGGCTCGGCGAGGTCTACCGCGCAGACTATCTCAAGGGCGTCACTCAAATAAGCCGCACGACCGTGCTCGGCACGATCGTTGTCGAGCGCGCGCTCGACGGGCTCATCCTCGCCGCGATGCTGGCGCTCGCGACGGCTGCGACCGGGGCCGGCGGCGGCGCGGGACTTCCCCCTACTCTCCTCGCGACGGCGTGTCTCTTATTCGGCGGAGCCGGAGTCGCGGCGCTATTGTTACGGCGCGCGGCGCGCATTCCCCTGCCCCTCATCGGGGCGTTGTTCGAGCGCTTCAAAGTCGGCCTCAACGCCATCGACCGCCGCAACGCGCTGAGCTTTCTCGTCTACGGCGCCGGCGTGTGGACGCTGGAACTCGCCGCGCTCGCAAGTCTTCTCAGCGCGTTCGGCCTTCATCCCAATCTTATCGCCGTCATGCTCGTCTTGAGCGCATCGTCTCTTTCGACGCTGCTTCCAACCGCGCCCGCCTTCGTCGGCAGCTATCAATTCGCTTATGTCCTCGCCTTTACGGCGCTCGACTGGCCGAAGCCGCTGGCGCTTGCGGCGTCGATCGCGGTGCAGCTCGCCTTCTTCCTGCCAGTCATGCTCATCGGCTTCGGCCTTGGCCTTCGCGCCTACGGGCTCGCCTTCTTTCGGGGCGGGCCGCGCGCCAAATGGGCGCGGAACGCCGCCTCCGCCAATGGCTGACGCGGCCCCGCCCGCCGCGGCTTGGCGCTGGATCGGGGCCGCGAGGAGGCTCGCCCGGGCCGAAATCTTGATGGCGCTCGCCCTCGCCGCGTTTCAAACGATCCTGATGGCGCGCTTGTCGGCCGGCGATTTCTTCAATTCCTTCGCCTATATCTCTGACGACGGCTTCGACTGGATCACGCAAGGCGTCGCCTTCAACCAGCTTGTCAGCGGCGAGGACGCGACGCCTTGGCCGGTCCTGCGCCTGCCCGGCTTCGTCATGGTGAGCGCGCTCGACGACGCCTTCGGCGCGCTGGGCCTCGTCTTCTTCCTCGCGCAAGGCCTCGCCGTCGGCCTCACCGCGTGGATGATCGGCCGCTATGGGCGCGCGAAAGGTTTCGGCGCCTGGCCGATCGCAGCCGTCCTCGCCGCGTGGTACTTTTCGATCTTCGGCTTCTGGCGGCTGTGGGTGCTGAGCGACACGCTTGCGAGCGCGCTGATGACGGCGAGCGTCGTTCTCCTCCTCGCCGGGCTCGAAAAGGAGGCGCGCGCAACGCCCGCCGCAGAGGCGCGGCGCTTGGCGCCAGCGGCGGCAGTCGCGGTTCTCGCCGGGCTCACCCAGACCTATGGCATTATTCCGTTCCTCGTCATTTGCACGCTCTACGCGGCGGGTCGCCTCGTCGCGCGGCGAGACATCCGCGCCGCGACCGCGCCCGCCGCCGCCATGATCGCGGTCGCCGCCGCGACCTTCGGGCTGCAAAAACTGTGGGCTGCGTTCATTCCGCATGCCTCGCAACCGTCTCAATTCGGCCTCCTGAAGCTCACGCTCGACATGGCGCCGTTCTACGCGAATGTATGGACGCTCGCTTTCGCCGCGCTCGCCCCGGCGGTCCTCGTCGCGGCGGTCGCCAAATGGCGCGCGCGCGCCCTGCCGACGATCGAAGAGATCGCGCTGATCGCGTCGGTTGGCGCCTTCGCCGTCATGACCTTGCTCTATCAGTGGACGGAATCACGGTTCACTTTTCTCTCTCTGCCGCTTGCCTGGCTCGCGATCATCGCCTGGTGCGCGCCGGGCGAACGGCGCGGCGAACCAGCGGCGCGCGTCGGCCGCGCGCCGGCGCGCGCGCTCCTTGCCTGCGCGGTCCTGAGC
>JBFXBB010000164.1:0-6705 GCA_050183685.1 Amphiplicatus sp. | reverse complement strand
CGTAGGCGCGGTCGGCGTCCCATCCTTCGCAACGCGCCTTCGGCGCTCCTCTGGATGAGGCCCCGTTTTGTTGCAAGAGGGGAAAGCCTCCTCCTGTGGAGCCTCGCGTTGCGAGGCGTCACGATGGTTGGGCCGGGAGCGCGCCGATCGAGATGAATTGCTCGCCGCGCTAGGACGGTTTAACTGAATCGCAGATCAGTTAAACCGTCCTAGAGCCGGTTGCGGCGCAAGTGAATCGATTTTCGGGCGCAACCGGCTCTAGCTTATTGGTTGATCGTGTTGCGAACCGCAAAACCGATGATCCACTTTTGCTCCAACACGCTCTAAAACTCAAAAGCGAGCCCCGCCTCAAGCTCCTTCTGCCAGACGACGGCGGCGTTCTTCGTCACGCCCGTCTGGTCGATCTTGAGGACGACGCGCGAGGGCAAGGGATGCGAGCCCTCAAGCACGATCTTCGCGCCGCGCGAGGAAAGATCCTTGACGATGCATTTGACCTCGTGGCGGTCGCTCAGGAACAGCCGGGCGAATCGGAAAACAGACTGGCGCTCCTCGGCGCGTTTGGCGCGCCCCTTGGCGGCGGCGACGGCGCCGCTGACCGCGACCGGCTTTGAAGAGGTGATCGCCGCCAGGCGCTTGGAGATGATGTCCTTATTCTTCGCCATGCTGAATCATACGCCGATGCGCAACGCGCTCAACGCATCATGTGGTTCTTTTTTTGATCGATCGCCAGAGGAAGCCAGGGGCCGATTTGCTCCATTTCATTTTAGACGTTTACGGTATATTCACACTAAATGCCTTCGCAGCCGTTAACGTTCCTCACGATTTTGCGCGCCTCCGCGCCGTCCGCGGGCGCGCCATGAAATCGCATTCCTTCAACGAGATCGAGACGAAGCCGCAGAATTTCCGCCGCGCGCTCGCGCGGATGACGGGGATGCTCTGGCGGCCCGCCATGCGCCGTTGGCGGTTCCGCCTCGCCGCCGCGGCGGTTCTCACCGTGATCTCAAAGGTCCTCGCCGTCATCGCGCCGGTCTGGCTCGGCGACGGCATCAACCGCGTCGTCGCGGGCGAGACGGCGGGGGCGGCCGCGACATCTTTTGTTACGTTTTTTCTGCTTTTCGCCGCCGCCCGGTTCCTCTCGAATGGCCTGCCGCAATTGCGAGATGCGTTTTTTTCGCGGGTGGCGCAGGAGGCGAACCGGCAGGTGGCGGTCGAGGCTTTCGCCCATGCCCAGGCCCAGTCCCTGCAATTTCACCTGACGCGGCGGGCGGGCGCGCTCGGGCGCATCATCGAGCGCGGCGCGGCCTCGATCGAGTTCATGCTGCGCTTTCTGGCCTTCAATATCGGTCCGACGATCGTCGAGCTTGTTCTCGCCGCCATCGTCATGACGACGCTCTACTCATGGAAGCTCGCCGCCGTCGCCATTCTGACGATCCTTGTCTACACGGTCTTCACCGTCATCGTCACCGAATGGCGCAATGCGCTTCGCCGCCAGATGAACGAGGCCGATACGGAGCTTCGCGCGATTTCAGTCGACACGCTGACGAATTTCGAGACCGTCAAGGCCTTCGCCGCAGAGACTCGCGAGGCGGCGCGCTATGACGGCGCCATGCGGGCCTATAACGACCGTTATGTGCGGACGATGCAGTCCTTGTCGGTCCTGAACGCGGGGCAGGAATTCGTCATGACGGCCGGCCTTTTCGGCGCGGCGCTGTTCGCCGCCTTTTCCGTCCGCGACGGCGCGATGCAGGCCGGCGACATCACCGCCGTCATCCTGATGCTGACGAATATCTACAGGCCCTTGACGATCCTCGGCTTTGCCTGGCGCGAGATCAAGCAGGGCGCGGTCGACATCGAAAAACTGTTCGATCTCATGGATCTCGAACCCGAAATCACCGACGCGCCGGGCGCAAAGCCCTTTGCGCCCGCGAGCGGCGAGATCCGTTTCGAGCATGTCGCCTTTTCGCATGAAGGCCGCCAGAGCGGGCTCAACGATGTGAGCTTCGTCGCGCCCGGAGGAAAATTCATCGGTCTCGCCGGCCCCTCGGGCGCCGGCAAATCGACGATCTTGAAGCTGCTCTTCCGCTTCTACGATCCCTCGTCGGGGAGAATTCTGATCGACGGGCAGGACCTTCGCGATGTGACGCAAGGCTCGCTTCGCGCCGCGCTCGGCCTCGTGCCGCAGGAGGTCGTTCTCTTTAACGACACGCTGCGCTTCAACATCGCCTATGCCCGGCCCGAGGCGAGCGAGGATGAGATTCTCGCCGCGGCCGACCGCGCCCAGCTCGGCGGCTTCATCCGCAGCCTGCCGAAGGGTCTCGACACGCGCGTCGGCGAGCGCGGGCTGAAGCTCTCCGGCGGTGAAAAGCAGCGCGTCGGCGTCGCCCGCGCGATCCTTCTCGATCCCCTCGTGCTCGTTCTCGACGAGGCGACGTCCTCGCTCGATTCCGAAACGGAGAAGGACGTGCAAAGGGCGCTCGCCGAGGCCGCGCGGGGGCGCACCACGATCGCGGTCGCCCATCGCCTGTCGACGATCGCCGGCGCCGATCTCATTCTCGTCCTCAATGAAGGCCGCATCGTCGAGCGCGGCCGGCACGAAGCGCTTCTCGCCGCGAACGGCCTTTATGCGAGCCTGTGGCGGCGCCAGACCGGCGAGCGCGAGCGGGCGATGGTCGGATTATAGCTCATCGATGCGTCACCGCACGATCGTCAAGCGCGCGGCGGCGCGGGTGACGCCCGTATAGAGCCAGCGCGCGCGGTGGTCGCGAAACGCATAGCTCTCGTCGAACAGCACGACATGGTCCCATTGCGAGCCCTGCGCCTTGTGGACGGTGAGGGCGTAGCCATAGTCGAACTCGTCGGCGCCGCGCCGGAGCGGGAAGGGGACAGCCTCGGGCCCGAGCGTGAAGAAATCCGCCGGCACGGCGATGGTCGCCGGCTTGCCGCCGTCCTCCGGCATGACGGCCATGCGCGCCCGGCCGGCCTTTTGCGGCTTTTTCTGCGTCACCGTCCACAGGCCGCCATTGAGGAGGCCCTTTTGCTTGTTGTTCCTGAGGCAGACGAGTTTCTCGCCGGCTTCGGGCAGGGGATCCTTGTGGCCCTTAAGCTCGCGAATGCGCGCGTTGAAGCGCCGCCGCGTGCGGTTGACGCCGACCAGGACCTGGTCGGCGCCGAGAATGGCCTCCGGCGCGATGTCGCGCCGCGACAGGAAGGCGAGGCCCTCGCCGGCGCTATCGGGCTCGCGCCCCTCGCGGATGTCCATCGAAAGGCGGATGATCGGATTGTCCGCCGCCTGACGGTGAATCTCGGTCAGCATGACGTCCGGCGCGGCCTCGGTGAAGAAGCCGCCGCCCTTGACCGGCGGCAATTGCGCCGGATCGCCGAGAACGAGCACGGGCTTGCCGAAGGACAGAAGGTCGCGTCCGAGATCCGCGTCGACCATCGAGCATTCGTCGATGATGATGAGATCGGCCTTCGAGGCGGGCGCGTCGCGGCGGAGCGCGAAGACGAGTTCGCCTTCCTCGCCTTCGTCGGCGGGGCGATAGATGAGCGCATGGATCGTCGTCGCGCCGGGACAGCCCTTCTGGCGCATGACATGGGCGGCCTTGCCGGTGAAGGCGGCGAAAGCGACCTCGCCGCCGGCGTTCTCCGCGATATGGCGCGCGAGCGTTGTCTTGCCGGCGCCCGCATAGCCGAAGAGGCGGAAGACCGGCGCCTCGCCCGCTTTCAGCCAGCGGTCGACGGATTTAAGGGCGGCGTCCTGTTCGGGAGAGAAGCTCATGCGAGGTTGCAGGGTGCAGGTTGCGATGAAGCATTGGGGCGTACAACCTGCAATCTGTAACCTGCAACCTGCAACCTCCAGCCCACAACCTAACGAAGTTCAATCCAGACCGGAACATGGTCCGACGGCTTTTCCTTGCCGCGCTCGGCGCGGTCGACGCCGGCGTTTTTCAGGCGGTCCGCGGCTTGCGGCGATAAGAGGAGATGGTCGATCCTGACGCCGTCGTCCTTCTCCCAGGCGCCGCGCTGATAATCCCAGAAGGTGTAAAAGACGCTCGCCGGATGGATCTGGCGGAGGGCGTCGGCAAGCCCGAGATTGAGGATCTTGCGATAGGCCGCGCGGGTCTCGGGGAGGAAAAGCGCGTCGTCCCGCCATTTTTCTGGGAAATGCGCATCCTCCGTCTGCGGAATGACATTGAAGTCGCCGGCGATGACGAAAGCCTCTTCATGGGCGAGGAGCGCTTCTGCGTGACGCTTGAGGCGCGCCATCCAGGCGAGCTTGTAGTCATATTTCGGCCCCGGCGCCGGATTGCCATTGGGAAGATAGACGCCGCAGATGCGGACGGGCGCCGCGCCCGTCGGCGTCACCACGGCTTCGATGAAGCGCGCCTGCTCGTCGCCGTCGTCGCCCGGCAGGCGTTTCAGCGCGTCCTCGAACGGGACTTTCGACAGGAGCGCGACGCCGTTATAGGTCTTCTGGCCGCAGACGGCGGCGTTATAGCCGCGCTCGGAAAAGGCCTCGAAGGGGAATTTCTCCTCGATGCATTTGATCTCCTGGAGAACGGCGACGTCCGGTTTCGCGGCGTCGAACCATTCAAGAATGCGCGGCAGGCGCGCATTGATCGAATTGACGTTGAACGTGGCGATTTTCACGGGAAATCCGATTAAGAAGGCGACATGAAAAATAGCCGGCGCGCCAAAGGCGCCAATTCGGGAACAATCTCATATGGCGCTAATTCGCATAACGTTTTCCGCCAATGACGAAATAGGCTCGTCCTGATCAGAATTTGCTTCCACTGCGACGGTATGCACCTCAAGACTCGTCGTAAGCGTTGTCATCTTGAATTCGAATCTCATCCGAGCCTCATTAACTTATACCGAAAAGCTCGTCCCGCAGCCGCAGCTCGCGGTCGCGTTCGGATTGTTCACCTTGAAGGCCGCGCCGATGAGTTCGCTCGAAAAGTCGATCTCGGCGCCCTTGAGAAAGTCGGCGGAGACCGAATCGACCAGCACCGTCACGCCATCCTTCTCGATGGCGATGTCGTCCGCCTCGCGCGCGGCGGTGACCGCGAAGTCATATTGAAAGCCGGAGCAGCCGCCGCCATTCACCGCGACGCGCAGCATCGATCCCGGCGGCTCCTTGGCGAGGATCGCCGCGATGCGCCGCAGGGCGCGCGCGGAAACGGTGAGAGGGGCGGCGCCGGTCATGCCCCTTACATAAGCGGTTTTTCGGGCCCCGCCAAAGGTCGATTTCGCCCGAGGACGGGGGCGGGCGCGCCGATCACTTTTTCAGGAGCCCCAACCCGCCCGCGGCGTTTGCTTGTAAAGAGGCTTGGCGCAAGGCCCTGCCGCCTTCGGAGGGTGAAAAATGGGAGCGAGACAGATGAAAACGAGACACGCAATGATGGCCGCGGCGATGGCGGCGATGACGGCGCCGGCCCTCGCCGCCCTGCCGGTCGGCGATAAAGCGCCCGACTTTGAGGCGCAAGCCGCCCTCGATGGCGGCGAATTCACGTTCAAGCTCGCCGAAGCTCTGCGACATGGTCCGGTGGTCGTCTATTTTTATCCCAAGGCGAACACCCGAGGCTGCGACGCCGAGGCCCATGAATTTTCGGAAAAGATCGGCGAATTCACCGCCCTCGGCGCGACCGTCATCGGCCTGTCCGCGGACGATATCGGCACGCTGAAAAGCTATTCGGTCAATCCCGAAACCTGCGCCGGAAAGCTCGCCGTCGCGTCGGACGCGGACGGTTCGATCATGCAAGCCTATGATGCGGTCGCCTCCGCCAATCCGGCGCGCGCCGCGATGGCCGATCGGCTTAAAGGTCTGGCCGACCGGACGTCTTATGTCGTCGCGCCCGACGGCGAGATCATTTTCGCCTTCAACGACATGAAGCCCTTGGGGCATGTGAGCGGCGCGCTTGAGGCGGTCAAAGCCTGGGCCAAGGCGCATAAAGCCGAATAGGGCGTTCCCGGCCGGATCGGATCGCCTCTCCCGGAGTCGAGTTTGATCGGCGCGCGAATGCGGCTATGCGGGACCTTGCCTCTTCGCGTTTTCGTTCAGGTGAGGCCGCGTATGGCCCTTTCCTTTCCCGCCCCGCTCGCGCCTTACGCCGCCAAGGCCGAGGCCACGCGCGGGCGTCTCCACGCCGAGCCCGAAAGCGCGACGCGCACCGCCTTCCAGCGCGACCGCGATCGGATCGTCCACTCGGTCGCTTTTCGCCGGCTTCAGCAAAAGACGCAGGTCTTTGTCAGCCATGCGGGCGACCATTACCGCACGCGCCTGACGCATTCGCTCGAAGTCGCGCAGATTTCGCGGTCGATCGCGCGCACGCTCCGCCTCGACGAAGATCTCGCCGAAGGCGTCGCGCTCGCCCATGATCTCGGCCATCCGCCTTTCGGGCATACGGGCGAGGACGTCTTAAAGGAGTGCATGGCGCGCTTCGACGGCTTCGACCACAACGCCCAGACGCTGCGTCTGCTGACGAGGCTCGAACGCCGTCACGCGGCCTTTGACGGCCTCAATCTCGCTTGGGAGACGCTTGAGGGCGTCGTCAAGCATAACGGGCCGCTGATCGGCGCGGGAACGCCGCCGCTTCCGGCCGCGATCGTCGAATACGCCAGGGAGCACGATCTCTGGCTCGACTCCCATGCGGGCCTTGAAGCCCAGGTCGCCGCGCTCGCCGACGACATCGCCTATAACAATCA
>JBFXBB010000163.1:0-6731 GCA_050183685.1 Amphiplicatus sp. | reverse complement strand
CGCGAGGCGCCATAGCGGATATTGGAAAGCGTGATCCCGCCGACGAGCGCGTTGTTGGAACATCGGAAAATCAGGAGCGGAAGCGCGCCGCCGCGCCGCATCTCGCGCCAATAGCCTTTCAAGCGGCGCCGGAAGCTTTCCGGCGTCAGGGAGCCCGGCGGCCAGGACGGCTCCCACCGGGTGAGATGCTCGCGGCTATCCTCGCGGAGCGCCGACCATGCCTCGCAATCGGCGATCCCAGCCGGGCGCAGCCAGACCGGCGCCCAGTGCAGGACCGGGGTGAGCTGCGGACGCGCGTTTAGATCGAACAGGATCATGCAGGGAATTCAAACACGCATGGCGGCGGCGTCAATGTCAATTTGCAAAGAGCCCGCGGCCCATCCAAATCAACCGTTAAAGGCGCGCGCCGGGAAACGGTGAAAATATTTGTATACAAATGAAAAACTAAGTCGCCGCGCGGCTCTTGCTCAGCAAGAGCTCGCGAATGACCGCCGCATCCGCCGGGGCCGAGATAATGCGCTCCGGCTTTTCGAGAAGCCCGTCAAGCCGCGCCGGCAGGAGGGGCGTCGCCCCGCTCGCCGCCTCGACGGCCTCCGGAAATTTCGCCGGATGCGCCGTCGCGAGCGTGATGACCGGGCCTTCAAGGCGTCCGGCGGCGCGAAGCTTCGCCGCGACGGCGACGCCGACCGCCGAATGCGGATCGATCAGCATGTCGATCTCGCGATGGACGCGGGCGATGGTCGCGCGATTTTCCGCCTCGCTCGCGACGTCGCTCTCGAATGTCTCGCGCATGACGCGGAGCCAGTCCGCCGGAATGTCATACCCCCCTTTCGCGTCGAGGGCCTCCATCAGCCCGCGCAGCGCGGCCGCGTCGCGGCCGCTCGCTTCGAACAAAAGGCGCTCGAAATTGCTCGCCACCTGAATATCCATCGCCGGCGAGGTCGTCGGATGCGCGCCCTCGGGCCTATAGACGCCGCTCGCAAGGGCCCGGCGCAGAATGTCGTTGCGGTTGACGGCGACGGCGATCTTCCTGACCTTCGCGCCCATGCATTTTGCGGCGTAGCCGGCAAAGGCGTCGCCGAAATTGCCGGTCGGAACGCAAAACGAGGCCGTCTTCGCGCCGCCAAGCTTTTCGAGCGCGGTGAAGTAATAGACCGACTGCACGGCGAGGCGCGCCCAATTGATCGAATTGACGCCGCTGAGTCGCACGCGCTTTGAAAAATCGGCGTCGCGAAAAAGCCCTTTCACGATGCGCTGGCAGTCGTCGAAAGTCCCCTCGACGGCGATATTGCAGACATTGTCTTCCTCGGCCGTCGTCATCATCCGCCGCTGCACGTCCGAGACTCTGCCGGCGGGATGAAGGATGAAAAGGTCGACCTGCTCGCGGCCGCGAAAGGCTTCGACGGCGGCGCCCCCTGTGTCGCCCGAGGTCGCGCCGACAATCGTCGCGCGCGCGCCGCGTTCGGCGAGAGCCCGGTCGAACATCAAGCCGAGCGCCTGCATGGCGATGTCCTTGAAAGCGAGGGTCGGGCCGTGGAACAGTTCGAGAAGAAAATCCTCCTCTCCCATCTGCACGAGGGGGACGACCTCGGCGCAATCGAAGGAGGAAAAAGCGCGCTCCAGCATGGCGAGAAGCTCGGGCGCGCCGATCCAAGGGCTCACAAGCGGCGCAAGGACAATCGCCGCCGTCTCCTGAAAGGTCGCCTCGGCGAGGTCGCTGGCGGCGATGCGCGGCCAGGTCTGCGGCACATAGAGCCCGCCATCCGGCGCAAGGCCGGCAAGCAGCGCTTCGTCAAATCCTGTCGCCGGCGCGAGGCCGCGTGTCGACACATATCTCATTGGCGCTCCCGGAAAGCCGGCCGCATCAGGCCGGCAGATTGCAAATCAGGAACTTTTTTTCAAGCAAGGCGCCAATGAGCAGGGTCGGACCAAGCCGCGCCGCAACCGTCGAAGCCGACAGCTCCGCGCCGTCATTGACGTAAATGTCGAAAGGCTTGGACGCGCCTCCTTCGATATCGTCATAGCGGATCACGAGCGAGGGCGCCTTCATCTTCGGATTGCGCAGATAGGCGGGAAGGAGCAGGGGCTTTGGATGCGCGCCGATCCATAGGACGCCGAGACGGTCGATGTTGATATTATCGACGCCGGCCTTCATCTCGACGGTTTTCACGGGATCGAGCGCGCCGGATTGCGGCTCGCGGGCGTAGATCCGCAGCGCCTCGCCGGCCGTTTCGGCGACGTAGAGACGCGCGCCATCGCGGCTCGCCGCTACGCCATTCGCATAACGCAGCCCCTCGGCGGCGACCCGCCAGGACGACCCGTTGAAATAGAGCACCCGCCCCGATCCGATCCGTAAGAGGAAATGCGCCTTGGCGATAACGCTGTCGCTGCCGGGCTCGGCGTCATTCGTCACATAAAAGCTTGTCGGTCCGACGGCGACGACGTCATTCGGGCTCGTCAGCCGGCGTTCCTTGAAACTCTGCATATGAACAAGATCGCCATTTTCGGCGACGTCATACATTTCAATCGCCTTTGTCGCGGCGTTGACGACAAAGAGCCGGCGCGTTTCGCCGTCGTCATAGAAGTGAAGCCCGAGCGGCTCGAACGCCGCCGGAACGCCCTTCGTGCGGTCGCGCCAGGCGTCATCCGCCAGCGGGTCGTCGATCGAAAAGACGAAAACGCCGCCCCTCGGCGCCGATTTCGGATCGGCCTGGCGGTCGAAGGAAGAGATAAAGGCCCGCCGCGTCAGCGGATCGATTTGAATGTCCTCGGGGCCAGCGATGCCGGCCACGGAGGCGCAGACGCCGCCAAAGGCATTCTCGAATTTCGTGAATTGGTTGAAAGACTGGAGGGTGAAGAAGACCGAGCCCGCCGCCGCCGCCGCCAGTATCCCGCCGAAAAACACCAACAAGGACAAAGGCTTCATCTAAGGCGACTCGTCTTTACGACTGCGACTTTTGTGCCGGCGCGCACCCGCCGAAGGCTTGTCCTATACCAATCGTTAAGAATTTTCGCTACCGCTCCCGGCCAGAATCATGACCCCGCCGCCCGACTTTCGCATCGAGGGTTGCCTTTGACCGGGCCGCGGCGTATAGGCGCTCGCTCGATTCCCCCGCATCTCGCCGAAGGCCGCCGCCATGAAGAAAGACATCCATCCGAGCTATCACACGATCACGGTCACGATGACCGACGGATCGTCTTTCGAGACGCGTTCGACCTATGGCGAGCCCGGCGCGACTCTGCATCTCGACATCGACCCGATGAGCCATCCGGCGTGGACGGGCGGGCCGCAGCAATTGAGCGACCGCGGGCAGGTGTCGAAATTCAATCAGAAATTCGGCGCGTTCGGCCTGAAGAAATAGGCCGCCCGCGGTTTTCCCTTATAATCAGCCCGCCGTCCTAGCGGCCGCCGCCGAAGGCGTCCGCGAGCGCGCGCTGCTGGGCCATCGCGTCGCGCTCGGACGGCGCCGAACGCTCGGCGCCGAAGAGATCGGCGTCGATCCGCGCGATGCGCGCATGAAGCTGACCGCTCGACTCGGCGAGAGCGACAAGCGATGGCGGCAGCCCTTGGTCGAGCATGTCGCCAATGAGGGACTCGCGCGACTTGATCCGGAATTTGTCGTCGCCGGCGTCGACGACCGACATCTCGCCTTCCCTCACCGCGCGCATGACGAGGAGCCAGGACGCGATCTGCATCAATTGCGTCGTCAGACGCATTGACGCGCTTGCATAGGCGAGCGCGCCGGAGCGGGAAAGGCCGCGCGAGGCCTCGCGGCCGGCGCCGTCGAGATATTTCGCCGTTTCTTCAACGAGGGCCAGTCCCTCACGGAATGTCCGCGCAAAGAGTTCCGATTGAACGAAAGTTGAGGTGTTGGCGTCGCCGGCCGTCCGAGTCATGCCCGTTTCCATTTCCCGCCCCCCAAGTCAGACCGTTTCAAGATGCCGGCGTAAATCCGCTGCGGCAACAAGAAAACGGTTAATGGCGGGCGCTTATCCAAAGGTTCCGAGCCGGCTAGGAGCAATGCGCGTGCCAATGCGGGCGTCGTCCCACGGGGAGTACGCTAGCTTCTTACTGACGCTTCTGTTGCGGCCGCGAAGAGGGCGAGTCCTTCCTCAAGGAGCGCATTCGAAATTGTCAGGGGCGCCAGGCATCGAAGGCACTGGGCGTAAGATCCGGCGGTCGTCAGGATAAGGCCGCGGTCGCGCGCCTCGGACTGGATTTTCGAGGCGAGATCGGCGTCGGGCCTCGCCGGATCGCCGTCCTTGACGCATTCGACGGCGATCATGCCGCCGACCTGGCGGACGTCGCCAAAGCGGCCCTTGGCCGGGCCCGCCTGCAAAGCGCGCCAGCTCGCCGCGACGCGCGCGCCGATTTCTTCGGCCCGCTGAAGAAGCCCCTCCTCCTCGAAGATATCGAGAACCGCGAGCGCGGCCGCGCAAGCGACCGGATTTCCGCCATAGGTCGAGCCCATGCCGCCCGCGGCGATCTTGTCCATCAAATCCGCTTTGCCGATCAGCGCCGACAGCGGCAGTCCCGCCGCGATCGATTTTGCGACGCAAAGAAGATCGGGCTCGACGCCGGCATGTTCGAAAGCGAACATCTTGCCCGTGCGCCCGAAGCCCGACTGGATTTCATCGGCGATCAGCAAGGCGCCATGCTCGTCGCAGAGCTTTCGCAGCGCTTTTAAGAATTCCGGCGGAGCGGCGTTGAACCCCCCCTCGCCCTGCACCGGCTCGATAATGACGGCGCCGAGCTCCTCGGGCGGCAACGCCGCCTTTAGAAGACGGTGAACGCCCGCGATCGCCGCCTCGACGCTGACGCCGTGATAGCTGTCAGGATAAGGCGCGTGATAAACGCCCGGCGCGAGCGGGCCAAAGCCGAGCTTATAGGGCTTTGACTTGCCGGTCAGCGTCGTCGCCAGAAGCGTCCGGCCGTGAAAGGCGCCGTCAAAGGCGATGATCCCCGGCTTTCCGGTGATCCGGCGCGAGAATTTGACGGCGTTCTCGATCGCCTCGGCGCCCGAATTGAAAAGCGCGGTTTTCTTCCGCGTCGGCCCCGGCGCCAGCGTGTTCAGCCGTTCGGCGACGGCGACATAGACCTCATATTGCGCAATGCCGAAGCTCGTATGAAGAAAGGAGTCGACCTGGCGCTTGATCGCCGCGACGACCTTCGGGTGGCGATGGCCGACATTCAGAACGCCGATGCCGCCGATGAAATCGATATAGCGCTTGCCCTCGACGTCCCAAAGCTCGGCTCCTTCCGCGTGCGCCACATAGACGCCGGATTTCGACGGCAAGCCCTGGGGCAGCGCCGCGTCGCGTCGCGCCTTCAAGATCTCGTTGGTGACAAATTCGTTCTTTCCGTGATCCATGATCGTCTTCCCTGAGATCGGTTGTTTTCGGGGCGCGCGGCCGCCCTTGTCCTTGCGGCTCTAGCATGTTCCATCGCAATTTGCAGGGGCGGGCGCTGAGGAACGCGAGAGAGGACCGATTGGGCGAGACAAACCCTCCGGCGGACCCTTATCCGCTGAACGCTTTTGACCCCGGGGGCTGGGCGCCGGGCCTTGCTTCGGCGCTCGCCTTTCTCGCCGGCGCGGCGACGCTTATCTCCGCCGCCAATCCGAGCTTTCATAAAGCCGCGGTGGATGCGATTTCGCTGATCGCGATCGAGGCGCCGCCGCTTTTCGCCGCCCTTGTCGGCGTCGCGCAAATGGCGATCGCCGACGGGCTCAGACGCCGCGTCGACGGATCGATGTGGGCGGCGACTTCGCTGTCCGTTTTGGCGGCCGCCTATTTCATCTTCCATCATGAGCGTTACCTCGACGCCGGCTTCCAACTCGCCTTCGCAACGTTCCTTCTATGGAATCGCCGCGCCTTTTATCGGCGCGCGCGCGCCTTCACTATAAAACTGCCGCCGGTCTGGTTCGCTGGCGCGGCGGCTGTCGTCGCCGTCGCGATGATCGCCGCCGTCCTGTGGGCCGGCATGCGGCCGGGCTTTCGCGCAGCGCCCTGGTGGTCGCTGCTCGTCGATCCTGTCATCGGCCGGGCCGGACGGCCGGTCGCCATCGCCGGGCTGGCGCTCAGCGGCCTTGCGGTCTGGCGCTATCTCGCGACCGCCCGGCCGGCGCGGAGAGGACCGCCGGCGGCCGAGGACTATGCGCGGGCCGAGGCCGCCCTTGACGCGGCCGTCGATCCGCGCCCGGAATCGCAGCTCTGCTTCACGGGCGACGTCGCCTTTCTTTTTTCGCCCACGGACAAGAGCTTTCTTGGCTACGCCGTCGCCGGCGCAAGCCTTGTCGCGCTCGCCGCGCCCGTCGGTCAGCCGGAGGAGCGCCGGGCGCTTCTTTCCGCCTTTTGCGATCTCGCGGCGCGGGAGAATTTAAAACCCGTCATCTACGCGGCGCCGGCTTCGCTCCTCCCCGATCTCCTCGATCTCGGATTCAAGGTGGAAAAGATCGGCGAGAACGCCGTCATCGATCTCGAAAATTTTTCGCTCGCCGGCAAGGCGCGCGAATCCGTCCGCTACGCCAATCGCCGTCTCACCCAGCGGCTCGGCGCGCATTTTCAGGTCCACGAACCCCCGCATCCGCCGGCGCTCTACGACCGGCTGAGGCCCGTCTCCGACGCCTGGCTCGCATTTCACAAATCCGGAGAAAAGCGCTTTTCGCTCGGCCGCTACGATCCGGCCATTCTCGACCGTTGCCGGATCGGCGAAGTCGACTGGCATGGCG
>JBFXBB010000162.1:0-6790 GCA_050183685.1 Amphiplicatus sp. | reverse complement strand
AAGGTCGGGCGTGGGATCGGGCGCAAGATCCGGCCCGAGATCCGGTCCGAGATCAGGCCCGAGATTAGCAAGGACCGCCTTTTCGGCGTTGCTCATGATGCTGTCTCCTTATTGGCGCGCGCGATCATCAGATCGATCTCCTCGATGGCGCGCGAAAGCCGGCGCGCGGCCGCGCCGCCGCGCCAGGAAAGGCGGATGTCGTGCGGCGCGAGCGCGGCGTCGCCTTCAAGCGCGACGAAAGAAGCCGCGCCGGCCTCGGCGATCCTTTCGCGTAAACGCGCGCCGAGCCGGGCGAGGCTTTCCGGGTGGAGCGCCAGCACGGCCGGCGCGCGGTCGGCCGACGCCGCGAGGAGCCGGCGGACGAGATCGACCGCGAAAGCGATTTCGCGATCCGCGGCGATCTTTCCGGCGAAGGCTTTCAGGAATTCGGCGGCGAGGCTTTTCAGCGCTCGGCGCTCGGCGGCGAGGCCCGCGTCGAATTCGGCGACCTTCTCGCCGAGCGCGGCGGCGATGGCGCCGAGCGCGTCGGCTTCGCGCGCGCGCGCTTCCGCGCGGGCTTCGTCGAGTCCCGCCTCGAAGCCTTCCTTGCGCGCCTTTTCGATCGCGTCGGCGCCCGCCTCGCAGAAAGCGGGCGCCGGTCGTTCGTCGAAATCGCTGAAGGCGAAGGGCTGGCGTTTTGCATTGTTATGCATGGCGCCACCGAGCTTGCGGCCCATCCTTCGTGACGGCGCTTCGCGCCTCCTCAGGATGAGGCTTTCCCTTGTTGAAGCAAAGCACAGCCTCATCCTGAGGAGCGCCCCGCAGGGGCGCGTCACGAAGGATGGGCCGCGCAAAAGACAGTTTCGCCATGCCGCCTGATTTCGCCATCTCAATACACCAGCTCGTCGTCGGCGCCGTTCGACAGGAAGATCTCGCCCTGCTCGCCGAGATCCTTCGTGATCTCGACGATCCGCGATTGCGCGGCGTCGATCTCGCGAAGCCGCAAGGGACCGAGAATCTCGATGTCGTCGCGCAGAATATGCGCCGCGCGCTCCGACATATTGGAGAAGAACAAGGTCTTGATCTCGTCATTGGCGCCTTTGAGCGCGCGCGCGAGGACGGACTTGTCGACATGGCGAAGGAGCGCCTGCACATCCTGCGCGTCGAGCCGCAGGAGGTCCTCGAAGACGAACATCAGCGATTTGATTTTCTCGGCCGCGTTCGGATTTTTGTTTTCGAGCGCGGAAATATAGCGCCGCTCCGTCGCGCGGTCGAAATTGTTGAAGATGTCGGCCATCGCCTCATAGGGGTCCTTGTCGGGGCCGCGCGCGAGCGTCGCCATGAATTCGGTCCGCAAGGTCTGCTCGATCTGGTCGAGGACGTCCTTTTGCACGGGCCCGAGCGCGAGCATCCGGTTGATGACTTCCTCGCCGAAGAGATCGGGCAGCGTCGCGATGACGCGCGCGGCGTGCTCGGGTTTGACGCGCGAGAGGATGACGGCGACGGTCTGGGGATGCTCGTTCTTCAGATAGCCGGCGAGGACGCGCTCATTCACATTGGCGAGCTTGTCCCACATCGTGCGGCCGGCGGGGCCTCTGATGTCTTCGAGGATCGAGGCGACTTTCTCCTCGGGGAGGACGCTTTGCAAAAAGCGCTGCGCGGATTCGACCGAGCCGGTGATCGAGCCGGTCGAGGAAAGATTGGAGACGAATTCGTAAAGCAGCTCCTCGACCACCTCCGCCGTGACCGAGCCGAGGGTCGAGATCGCGGCCGAGATCTCGCGCAGCTCGTCCTCGTCGAAGGAGCGCCAGAGCGGCCGGCTCGTCTCGGGGCCGAGCGCGAGCATGACGACGGCGGCCTTTTCGGCGCCGGAAAGCTCATTGGCGTTGGCGACGGTTTTCGCTCTCATGACGTCTGCCTGATCCAGCCCTTCAGGATGCCGGCCGATTCATCCGTGTGCCCCTTGACGACCTCGGAGACCTTGTTGAGGGAGGAGGCCTTCACCTGGCCCTCGACGCGGGCGAGGTCGATGCGCTGTTCGAGCGCGCTGTTCGGAACGGGAACGGGCGCGGCGAGGCGGGCCGCCGGCTCCGCGGGCGCCGTCGGCGCGCCTTTCGACGGCGCGAGCATCGGCCGGAGGACGAAGACCGCGAGCGCGAGCGCGATGACGGCGAGGGCGCCGATCTCGATGAGGCGCGTCGGCAAAGCGCGCGCGGCTTGCCCAGAGGCCGCGCTCGCCTCGATCGGCGCGGGGGCGGGCGCGAAGGCGACTTCGACGACCTCGACCCTGTCGCCGCGCGCCTCGTTGAAGCCGACCGCGGATTTGACGAGCGCGTCGATCCGGGCGAGCGTTTCGGGCGGGCGGGGCGCGTCGCCGGCGTTGAGCGCGACCGCGACCGACAAGCGCTTGACCGCGCCTTGTTCGCGCACTTCGTTCCTCACCGTGCGGGAGATTTCGTAATTGGTCGTTTCTTCCGTGCGCCGATTGTTCGACGTCGACGCGGGCTGGGTCTCGGCGAGGGGCGCAGCCCCCGGCAGCGCGTTCGCGACGCTGACGCCGCGCGAGATCGAAGGCTCGTTCGAGTCGGAGGATTCCTCGACCGTCGTCGAGGAAAGCACGGTCTGGCTGTCGGGATCGATGATTTGCGCGTTTTCGGTGACGCGCGCGAAATCGAGCTCGGCGGCGACCTGCACGCGGAGATTTTCGGGGCCGACAATGCGTCCGACAATGTCCTCGACTGTGCGGCGGATGCGCGCCTCGCTCGCCGCGACGCGCTCCTCGGCGCCCGCGCCGACATCGTCGGCGCCCGAGGCGAGAAGTTCGCCCGCCGAGTCGAGCACGGTGACGCGGGACGGCGTCAGTTCGGGAACGGCCGAGGCGGCGAGGTTGATGATCGCCCTGACGGCGCGCGCGTCGAGCCCCGCCGGCGCGTCGATGACGATCGAGGCCGTCGCCGGCCGCTTGTCGCGCTGGAAAAGCTCGCGTTCCGGGAGGACGAGATGAACCCGCGCGGCGCGCACGCCCGAAATCGACGCGATCGTCCGGGCGAGTTCGCCTTCGAGCGCGCGCAGGCGGTTGATGTTCTGCTGGAAGGAGGTCGCGCCGAAGGCGTCGTCCTTGTCGAAGATTTCATAGCCGACGCCGCCATTCATGACGACGCCGTCCGCCGCGAAGCGGAGCTTCAGCCGCGCCGCCTCGGCCGTATCGGCGAGCACGGTGATGCGCCCGCCATTGGCGCGCATGGCGTGGCGGACGCCTTCCTGCTCCAGCCGGTCGATGACCGCCTCGGCCTCGCGCGGTTCGAGATCGGCGTAGAGGATCGTCATCGGCGGTTCGCCGATGCGCATGATGATGAGCCCGAGCGCGATCGCGACGCCCATCGTCACGCCGAGAATGGCCGCGAGCCTTGCAAGGCCGATCGACCGTATGAGCCCCATCAATTCGTTCACGACATGACCGTCCTTGCCGCGCGGCTTTCCGCGCCCGGCAAATTTTGCCCGGCGTGTCGTAAAGATTCCGTTGCTGGCGAGCGAGCCCCGCCGCCCATCCTTCGTGACGGCGCTTGCGCGCCTCCTCAGGATGAGGCGGCGCATCGTTGCGACATCGCACAGCCTCATCCTGAGGAGCGGCCCGCAAGGGCCGCGTCACGAAGGATGGGCCGCTTCGCGCCGTCAAAAAAAAGTCCCCGCCGGAGCGGGGACAGCAGGGGAAGGAGAGCGCTCTTCGAATTAAGACTTCGTCAATCAGCGATATTGCTGAACGCGCGTCGCGCGCAGGCCCGGCATCCCATATTGGTCGATGGCGCGTTGCCAGGCGAGAAACTCTTCAAGCGTCAGCGTGTAGCGCGCGCAGGCCTCTTCGAGGGTCAAAAGCCCGCCGCGCACGGCTGCCACGACCTCGGCCTTGCGCCGGATGACCCAGCGCTTGGTGTTGGCCGGCGGCAGGTCCGCGAGAGTCAAAGGCAGTCCGTCAGGGCCGATTACATATGGCTCTTTCGATCTCGGCGCTCCATTGGCGGCGGCGACGGTCATGGGCGGATGTTCCTTCGAGTACGCAACACTGACAGAGGGCGAGCCTACGCCCCCGCTTTTAAGAAACGCCTAAATGTCAAGGTAAATCCTTGTCTAAAAGCTTGAAACAAATTGAGGAAATCGGCCATTTGCTCGTTCTCCTCCTACGGATGAAATCAGGCCGCCGTTTCGACGAGGGCCCGCCACATCTCGTCGGCGAGCGAGATGACGCGGGCGTTCGTTGCATAAGCGCGCTGCGTTTCGATGAGGGTCGCGAATTCGCGGCCGATATCGACGGTCGAGGTCTCGACGGCGCCGGATTCGATCGAGCCCGCGCGCCCTTGCCCGGCGGAGGCGAGGCGCGCCGGGCCCGAGGCCGAGGTCGCCTCGAAAGCGCTCCCTCTCGCCTCGGTCAATCCTTGCGGATTTGTAAACAGCGCGAGCGGCAGCCGCGCGACGCGCACTTCCTCGCCATTGGCGAAAGCCGAATAGACGTCGCCCGTCTCGTCGATTCGGGCGCTGAGGAAATCATTGCGGCCGGCGAAGAGATTGACGGGCTGAAGCGCGGCGAGCGCGCCGGCCTGGCCTTGCGGCGCGCTAAGGAGGAAATGCCCCGCGCCATTGACGAGCGCGCCCGCTTCATTCGGGGAGAAATCCCCGGCGCGGGTGAAAAGCCGCGTCGTCGCGTCCGCGCCCTCGCCGACGACGAAGAACCCGTCGCCCGAAATCGCGATGTCGGTCGGATTGCCGGTGCGGGCGAGCGCGCCCTGCTCGGCGAGCAATTGGCGCGGCGCCGCCGCGACGCCGGCGCCGATCCTGCCGCCGGCTTCCGGCGCGTCGATCGTCACGAGATCGGAAAAATCCGTGCGCGCCCGTTTGAAGCCGACGGTCTGGCTGTTGGCAATATTGTGGGAAACGCTTTCAAGGCTCGATGTGAAGGCGGAAACGCCCGAAACGCCGATCGCAAAAAGGCCGGAGAAGGACATCGCCTAGGCTCCCTCGCGCGCCGATTGTAGCGCGATCAGCGTTTCGAGATGCTGGTTCGTCTTGATCGCCTGCTCGACCGAAGCGAATTGCACGAGCTGGGAGGTGAATTTCTCCGTATCGAGCGGATCGAGCGGGTCCTGATTGCGCAATTGCGTCGTCAGCAGCGTCAGGAAGGTGTCGAAATTCTTTGTCAGACTCGAAAAGGCGCTCGGGGCGGGTTGCGCGGCGGCGGCGGCGATTTCCATAAGGCTCTCCTAGACAAAAAGATCGACGACGCCGCGCGGAATAGCGGCGGCGCGAAGGGGGATGACGACCGGGTCGGCGGCGGGGGCCTCAGGGCGCGCCGGCGCGTCGCGCTCAAGCGAGAAGGCGACGTCGCCGCCGAGATTGAAGCCGGCGTCCGACAGCGCGGCCCGGAGCGCGGCGTCGTCGCGCGCAAAAAGATCGAAGGCCGCCTGGTTGTCGAATGTCAAAGAGAGCGTCGCCTTGCCATTGTCGGCGAGCGTCAGGCGCGCCTCGACGCGGCCGAGCGCCGGCGGGTCGAGGCGGATGTCGAAGGCGGTCGCGCCGGCGTCGAGGCGGCGGGCGAGAAGCTTGACGAAATCCTCGGTCGGGGCCGCGGGCCTTGCCGCCGCGCGCGGCTTTTGGAGGCTAGCGAGCTTGACGGGCGCGAGATCGCGCGGGGCGGCGGCCTCGCTCGTTCGCGGTTGAACGGCGGGTGCGGGGGCGCTTGCGCCGCCTGCGCCGCCTCCGCTCATCCCCGCGAAAGCCGGGACCCAGTTCTGACTCGCTCCTGGGCCCCGGCTTTCGCGGGGATGAGCGGGGGGAGGAGGCGGGGCTTCGGCGGAAAGGGAAGATTTCTCGGCAGGCGGACGATCTTGCGCGCTCTGGCCTTGCGCTGGGTCCGGCGCGGCCTCGGCATGGTTCGTGGCGGGGCTGCTCATTTGGCGGCGCGCGGCCCCTTCGCCGATCGCCGCGCTTGCCTCTGGCGCGCCGCCATGCGCTTTCAAGGCCGCGCCCGCTTGCCGTTCGAGCGAGGCGGCGGCGAGCGCGAGGCTGAATCCGGCCTCGTCCGCGGGGTCCTTCGCCGGCGCGCGCCGTTCGGCGGGCGCATGGATGGTGAGCGCTTCGATCATCGCGCGGCGATGCGCAAGCCCCGCGCCAGTCAAGGAACTGGCGTCGTTCCTCGCCGCGCGGGCTTAACCGCTTTTAAGAAACAGCGTTATGAGGAAAAATCGGCCGGCAGATATTTCCGGATACGGAGATTGTTGCCCATCCTTCGAGACGGCGCTTCGCGCCTCCTCAGGATGAGGCTTTGCGTTTGTTGCAACAAGGAAAGCCTCATCCTGAGGAGCGCCGAAGGCGCGTCACGAAGGATGGGCCGCTCATGCTGGCGCGCGCGTTGCAAATCCAATCGCCATGACGTCGACAAAGCGCGCAGGAACAAGGCTTTTCGCGGGGGCTCCGGCGCCCTTCGCCGGGCGAAATCTGCCTGCGCGGCAAAATCTGCCGGGGCGGCGATGAGCCTCAATGTCGCCCTGAACACGGCCGTCAGCGGTCTTTTCGCCAATCAGACGGCGATCGCGGCGACGTCGGAAAACATCGCCAATGCGGGAACGCCCGATTATGTCCGCCGCAAGGCCGCGTTCAGCGCCGACGCCATTCCCGGCCAATTCGCCGGCGTCAATGTCGAGATCGCGCGCGCCGCCGCCGACCGCTTCCTGCAAGGCGCCTATTATCGCAGCGGCGCCGACGCCGCGCGCGCGGGCGCGGTCGCCGAAAGCCTCTCCCGGGTCGAATCCTCGCTCGGCGC
>JBFXBB010000161.1:0-6820 GCA_050183685.1 Amphiplicatus sp. | reverse complement strand
TTTAGTTTGCGCAGCCGGTATGGCGATGCTTGCCTCGGGATCAAGCTAGACTGGATGGCGGCATCGCAGGTTTTCGCGCCGCCGAGATTCCGCACTTTGAATGCGGGCATGACAAGCTCAGCGAAACATGATCAAGCTGCCCGTATTTTCTCGGATGATTTTTAGGCTGCTAGGTAAACAATGGATTTTGTTTTTATCGTTGCTGGCTTCATTTTGCTGTTTGCAGGGGGCGAAGGGCTCGTGCGCGGCAGCGTTTCCATTGCAGAGCGGCTCGGTTTATCGAAGCTCCTTATCGGCCTTACCATCGTCGGTTTTGGCACGTCCGCTCCGGAATTGATTGTCTCCGTCAAGGCGGCGCTTTCGGGCTCCCCCTCTATAGCTCTTGGCAATGTGGTCGGCAGCAATATCGCCAATGTCCTCCTGATCATCGGCGCAGCCGCGCTGATCTATCCGATATCGGGATGGAAACGCACGGCGATGCGCGAAGCGCTCATTATGGCCCTGGCGGCGCTTGCCCTTTTCGGCCTCGTTCGAGGCGATAGTATCGGGCGCACCGAAGGGCTTGTGTTGCTGGCGTGCCTTGCCGCCTACCTCCTCGCTTCCTACTGGCTCGAACTCCGCGAAAAGGGGCCGACAGTCTTTGAAGAAGAAACCGAAGAGTTCGAAACGCCCGCCTTTCAGAAAACGGGGATCGCCGCCTTCATGGTCCTTGTCTCCATCGGCGTTTTGATGGCGGGCGCCAATCTCCTCGTAAACGGGGCGGTCAATATCGCAAGCGCCCTTGGCGTTTCTGATGCGGTCATTGGCCTGACGGTCGTTGCCGTGGGTACATCACTGCCGGAACTCGCCACGGGAATCGTCGCCGCTATTCGCAAACATGCCGATGTGGTGCTCGGCAATGTCATCGGCAGCAATATTTTTAATGTGCTTGCGATCCTCGGAGTAACGGCCGCGATTGCGCCTATTGAAATTGCTTCCCGATTTTCGGCGTTTGACGCGCCGCTAATGCTGATTGTCATGTGCCTGCTCGTATTGTTGCTCTTTGCGCAGCGTCAGATCGGGCGCATAACCGGCGGGATGATGCTCGCCGCCTATGTCGCCTATACGATCTATCTTTTTCAAAACGGCGGAGGCGTTTGAGCGACGAAACTGGAAGAGCTCATTCGTTTTGTTGCAGATTATTACAATTGAATCCGCAAGATTGGAGCCCATCAGGATGCCGACTATCGCCGCCTATATCGGCGCAGCCATTGCCGAAATCGCTGGATGTTTCGCCTTTTGGGCACGCCTTCGTCTGGACAAGCCGGTCTGGTGGGTTTTTCCCGGAATGGCGGCGCTTACCCTGTTCGCATATCTGCTCACTCTGGTGGACAGCGTCGCCGCCGGGCGCGCCTACGCCGCCTATGGCGGTGTTTATATTGCAAATTCTCTTGCCTAGCTGTGGCTCGTCGAAGGCTTTAAGCCGGACCGCTGGGACATCACCGGCGCAAGCGTCTGCCTGATCGGCGCGGCCATAATAATAGAGGCGCCAAGGGCGCCTGTTTGATAAGAGGCATGACGCAAACGGTGCCGTCAGGGGGGAGATTAACAATTTCCGGATCAGCCCTAGGCTTCTGCTTCGGCGCATAATAAAACTAATGCAACAAAACCTTTAGTAGCCGGACTTCGCGGTCCTCACCTGTAAGTCGCCCGTGTAAATGACTTCAAAAGAGAAAACACAGTATCTGCCGCGAAGCGAAGCGGTAGAGAAAACAGTCAGTAGAAAATCTGTTGGGGATTGGCTGACTGTGCTTGCATTCGGCGCGATTAGCTGGCCGTGGCTTTTGAGAAGTTTGTCGGGCGGGTCCGACGCGGAAAAGCACGCCTTGTTGTCGCGCATCAAACTCCCGGAAGATGCGTTGCCGAATCTCGGAAGCTGGAAAGCCGATATAGGATTTCTCAATCTGATAGCCGACGAAATCCTGACGCATGCGCCGTCCACCATCGTGGAATTCGGTGCGGGCGCCACGACGCTAGTGATAGCTCAATGCCTCAAACTGATTGGGTCGGGCCGGCAGGTGTCGTTCGACGAGCATAAGGATTTCGTCGAAGCGACCCGTGTGTGGGTTCGGGAGTATGGTCTCACGCCTGAAATCCGTCACGCGCCATTGACGCAATCCATCGAAGGATGGCGGGGCCGCTGGTACAATTATTATGGCCTCCCGGATAAAATCGATCTGCTGATACTCGACGGTCCGCATTGGGCGGTTCACCCATATGTTCGCGGCGCGGCCGATCACCTGTTCGACAGAATTCCGGTCGGCGGCGCGCTCCTTCTCGACGACGCGGCGCGCCCAGGAGAACGCATTGTTGCGCGCCGTTGGCGAAAGCGCTGGCCTGAATTTCAATTTTGGCATGTCAACGGGGGAACGAAGGGCACATTGATCGGGCGCAGAATAAAAATGCCGAGTTCCTTTTGAAACAGAGCGCTTTTTGAGCCGACTATTGCAGCAGATAGGGCGCACGCTCACTGCTAAAAGTTCGAAGAAAAAAATGGGGTCGCGATTAAAGCGCGCTAGTCCATTGAATATATTGAAAGAAAATAGTGGCTCCCCGGGCCGGATTCGAACCAGCGACCAACCGGTTAACAGCCGGTTGCTCTACCACTGAGCTACCGGGGAACAGCGGCAAGAAAGCGGCGATATACCAAAGCCGCCGGAGCGAATCCACCTGCATTTCTGAAAAGACGCCCCCAAAAGCGAGACGGCCGCGTCTTGGGGGAAACGCGGCCGCTTACTCACTGTCGTGGGGTATGGTGGGGTATCTTCTCGGGAGAAGACCATCACAAACTCGTCGCAAATTCTTAACATAAGGTTAACGCCCCGGTTTTTCTCATTCCGCGGGCCGGAATCGGGGTCTTTCCGCGTCCCGCGGGCGCGACTTGCGCGAATCGCCCGCCGCGTAGTCGCTTTCCGAAGAGCGGCCCTCGCCGAGGCGCGGCTGGCGCTCGCCCGTCCAGGCCCAGCGATAAAAGCGCGAGATCTCCGCGCCGACGGCGTACATGCAGGGCACGAAGAGGAGGGTGACGAAGGTCGCGAAAAAGACCCCCCAGGCGAGGGCGACGACGGTCGGCTTCAGGAATTGCGCGTCACTCGAACGCTCGAACATGATCGGCAGGAGTCCGATGAAGGTCGTCACGGAGGTCAGAATGATCGGCCGGAATCGCGCGACCCCAGCTTTCACCAGCGCCGAGATCGCGCCTTCGCCCCGCGCCCGGAGGCGATTGACGTAGTCGATCAGAACGAGATTGTCGTTGACGACGACGCCCGCCGCGGCGCCGACGCCGAAAAAAGAAAAAAGCGCAAAGTCGAGGCCGAAGAAAAAGTGGCCGAAAGCCGCGCCCATGAATCCGAACGGAATGGCGGTCATGATCAGCATGGGCTCCCAGTAAGACCCGAAGGCGATGGCGAGGAGCATGTACATTGCGAAAAGCGCGACGGCGTAGAGCGCGACAAACTGGCCGATGAACTCCGTTTGCCGTTCGGAGTCGCCCCGCTCGGCGAGCGCCGCGTCGGGATGGCGACGCGACCACTCAGGCGCGAATGTCCGATGGAAATTTTGCATCACAGCCGCGCGGTCCGCATTTTCGCGAAGATTGGCGGTCACGACCGCCGCCCGTTGCCGATCGCGCCGGTCGATGCGCTTGAAGCTCGGCGCAAATTCGATGTCGGCGACCGCCGAGAGCGGCACTTGCCGCCCGTCGCCGGTGCGAATGCGCATCGTGTCGATGGTCGCAAGCGTCGAACGCGCCTCGGCCGGATAGCGCACCATGACGCGCACATCCTGGCCTTCTCTCGGCAGGCGCTGGATCTCCTCGCCGTAAAACGCCTGACGGACCTGGCGGGCGACTTCGCCAAGCGTCAGGCCGAACCGTTCAGCGCCCTCTTTCAATTCGATCTGGAGTTCGGGCGTGGCCGATTGGAGCGTGTTCCTGACGTCGAAGACGCCCGGCACGGAGCGCAGATAGTCCTGGATGTCGAGCGTTGCGAGGCGCAGCGTTTCAAGATCCTCGGCCTCGACGCCGAAGGAAAGATCCGACGAACCGCCGTTGTTCATCGTGTAATCGATGCTGATTTCCTCCGCGTCCGGAATCTCGCCGAGGATGTTCCTGAAGGTCTGAGCGATCTCCTCGGTCGACTGGTCCCGCTTGTCCGTGTCGGCAAGCATGATGTTGGAAAAGACTTCCGTCTCGTCCGCCCTGACATAAATGGCCTCGACGGCGTCTTCACCGTTTTTCGTCTTACCTAGCTGGCGCTTCAGTTCGGCGCCGGCGGCCTCGACGGAGTCAAAGATTTGAAGACTGCGCGAGAAGGGCGCGCCTTCGGGAAGACGCGCATTCAGAAAAATGGATGCGCCCTGAACTTTGGGCATGAAACTGAAGCTGATCCAGCCTTGCATCAGAAGCGCGACCGAAACGGCCAGGACGCCGAAAAAGAAGGCGACGGTAAAGTATTTGAATTTCAAGGCTGTCTTGACGATCGGTTGATAGACTTTCTCGGCGAAGTCGATCAGTCCTTCGGCAAAGACCTTTTGCAGCTGATAGAATAAGCCGTCCTTTTTCCGCCGTCCCATATGAGCAAGATGCGACGGCAGGATGAAGAACGCTTCGACCAGGGAAAAGGCGAGGGCGAAAATGATCGTCAGGGTTATGTGCTTCATGAACTGCGACGCGCCGCCCGAGATGAGCAGCCAAGGCAGGAAGGCGATCATCGTCGTCAAGACGGCGAACAGGACCGGCTTTGCGACGAGCTGCGCGCCGGCGACGGCCGCGCCGAGGCCCGCGCCGCCGGCTTCGACTTCATTGTGAATCGCTTCGCCGACGATGATCGCGTCGTCGACGACGATCCCGATGACGAGCAGGAAAGCGAACAGCGACAGCATGTTCAAGGAAACGCCGACGGCCGGCATGAAGATAAAAGCGCCCGCGAAGGACACCACGATGCCGGCCGACACCCAGAAGGCGACCGTCGGCCGCAAGAACAATAACAGCGTGATAAGGACGAGGAGGAGACCGACGATCGCGTTTGACGAGACAAGGTTCATCCGCGAGAAATAGAGGTCGGCCGTGTCGTACCAGACATAGAGTTCGGCCTCGCCTGCAAGCTCCCTGTTCTTTTCTGCAACCCAGGCGTTCACCGCTTTTGAGAGCTTGACGACATTGAACGTTTCCGGCGCGAGAACGGCGAGAGAGATCGACGGCTTGCCATTGAATTCGCGTTTTTGCTTGCGATCCTCGAATCCGTCGACGACCGTGGCGACGTCGCCGACGCGGAGGACGGATCCGTCGGACAGTTGGCGGATGACGATCGCCTCGAATTCGCCTTCGCTGTCGGCGAGATTGCGGGCGGCGACCTGGACATTGCCGGTCTCGGTGCGGACTTGCCCGCCCGAAAGATTGAGCGAGGACCCGCGAATAGCCCGCGCCACATCGTCGAAGGTGAGGCCGTAGCGTCGCAGGGCGTCTTCGCTGACCTCGACGGAGACTTCTTCTCGCAAATCGCCCCACAGATTGATCAGAGGCGAGCTGTTCGGGACGCGGGCGAGTTCGTCGCGCAGGCGGCGCGCGAGCCGATTGAGCTCACGCTCCCCGATATCGCCCGAAAGCGCGATATAGATCGCCGGCTGCTCCTGGCGAAGCTGCGTGACGACGGGCGGATAGGCGTCGGCGGGAAATGTGGAAACGCCGTCGATGCGATTCTTGATCTGATTGATGAAGAGGGTCGTGTCGACATCGTCCTTGCCTATGACCGTGACGGAAGCGCGGCCTTCGCGCGCTGTCGCCTCGACATGGTCAATGCCGTCGATATCGCTGATCGCCTCCTCAATCCGGAGAACGATTTGCTCTTCGACTTCGCGCGGCGCGGCGCCGGGCCAGGCGACGGAGACGGTCGCCGAGTTGAAGGAGCCGGACGGAAAAACTTCCCGCTCCACTCTGAAAAAGGCGAGAACGCCGGCAATGATACAGGCGATCATCAAAAGATTGGCGGCGACGCCGTTGCGCGCCCACCAGGCGATGAGCCCGTTCACATCCGCTCTCCCTGAACGATGGTTTCGGCGGCCGCTGAGGCCTGTTCACCCGCTTTGACAGCATTGGGATCGGTCGGCGCGACCTTGTCGCCTTCATTGGCGCCGCGCAGCGGCGAAGCGGCGATTTTCTCGCCGGCCGCGATCTCGCCCGCGATCGTGATTGTGTCGCGCCCGGCGAATACGACCCTGACCGTACGTCCCCGGAGCCTATTCTCGTCGTCGATCACATAGATCGTATCGCGGCCGTAGAGAGCCGATCGGGGCAGGGTGACGGCGTTGTCATAAGGCCTGCCCTTGATCGTCGCCCTGACGAAAAGGCCGACGGCGAGCGGCGTTCCCTCGTCGGCCCCCTCGCCATAAGGATCGTCGACGACGGCGATCGCGTAAGTTTGACGCGTCGAGGGGTCGATCGCCCCGTCATTGCGCGCGATGCGGCCCTGCCATTCGCGCTCCTCGCCGGCGACCGTCGCATGCAGGACGGCCGGGGGGCCCGGCTGCGCGGCCGATTCGACGAAGCCGATCGGCAGTCCAAGCTGGGCGAGATCGCTGTCGGCGAGGGCGAGCCGGATTTCTACGACGTCCGTTGCGAAAATGCGGCCGAGCTGCGCGCCCGGCGCGACATACTGGCCTTTTCCCGCAAGGCGGCTTCGCACCCGGCCTTTGAAGGGCGCCTTGACATTCGTGCGTTCGAGGTCGAGCTCGGCCGCGCGCTGGTCGGCGAGCGCTGCTTCATAGGCGGCCTTGGCTTGCGCGA
>JBFXBB010000160.1:0-6852 GCA_050183685.1 Amphiplicatus sp. | reverse complement strand
TTCAACCGCCGGCCGCGTCGCCGCGCGGCGCAACAGGTCGAAGCAATCGCGGAAAACCGGACCGCCTTCAGCAGCGTATTTCCGGTCCGAGGTAAAGCCGAGCGCCTGGCAAAAATCCTCTTGGTGCAAGCGCCGCAACACGCCGTCCTTGCCGCGAATGCGGTCGTATCGTTCGACAAACAGGAAGCTATGATCGCTGGCGCGCCTGATCTCAACATTGGCGACAGACAGGCCGATCTTTTTCGCTAGCAGCATTGCGAAGGCTTCGTTTTCAGTCGTGCCGGAAAACCGTTCGATTGGCGGTTTTAAGATGTGGCTTGTCGCCTCGCCCGGCGCCGGCAATGCAATCTCGCCGTTAACAAGCACAACCGGAATTTTCGACTGCGCCCCGGCGAGCGACAGGCGAAGCCCCTCGCGGCCGGCGAGAAAGGGGCGGGCTGGCAATTCGTCGAGCAATTTGACGAGCGCGTTATTTCCCAGCGGTTCATTCGACGTTACGGCCGTCAGCGCCGGCGGCGCCTCCCCTTCCGGCCAGAGCGTCAACGCACCGGCGACCTCGCCGCCGAGTTCGGTCAAAAGTTTGAACTCATTGCCATGTGATACGCCGAGCGCGCCGGCGACCGCGATGCGCTGGCTTTCCTCCGGCAACAGCCCTTCGAAAAACGGCCGACATTCGCGCCGGCCGAACGGCTCTTCCCTTTTCGGCAGCGAGAACGACAAGGCCGGTTTTTCCGGATCAGCGAGCCAATCGTTTGCGTAGGCGAAACCCATCTCGCCGTGACGGTCTATGGTCAGGGCGCCCACGATCTCGCCGCCCCACCAGACATTCAGGGGCTTGGTCATAGAGCGTCCCCGTTGGGACAGGTAAGTTCGATCTTGCAGCCCAGAGCGTTGAGGACCGCCAGCGTCTTGCCGAGTTGAGCGGTCTCTTTGCCGGCCTCCAATTCGATAAGAAAGCGCAAGCCCACACCAGCGGCGCCGGCGAGCTGGTCCTGACGCAAGCCCTGACGTTTGCGCAATTCGCGTATGATTATGCCTATCTGCTTTGGCGTCATAATATATTCCCGATCAGGAATTTATCGGCCAAAATCCCTAAAATCAAGAAAAATATTCCTGAACGGGAATAATATACTTTTGGCTGGTAGAAAGGCTAAAAATATTACCGTTCGGGAATACAGCCCCGCGCCGTTTGCAGGCGACTATCCGCTGCACGGCTGTTCGGCAAGTCGTAAAAAAAAAGCGGCTTACGAAGCGCCACTCTCCTGCAAAAGCGCGCGAAATTCAGCCTTTGGCGCCTGACACAGAGTTCGATATGCATTTATCGTGAATAACTGCGAAGATCGGTCTGGCATTTCATTTGATATTATAATTTTGGGCGACGGGAGCGCGGGGATCGCCCTAGCGGCGCAGCTCGGCCGATTCGGCTTTCGCGTTGCGGTGCTCGGAAAGGCGGACGCACGGCGCGCATATGAGGGGCTGTCGGAACGCACTATAGAAGTGTTAAAGTTTTTGGGACTGACGAACGCTTTCGACAACGTGTTATGTCATGCGCCGCGCAACGTCTCCTGGAATGGAGTCGCATCATCGGCCAATATAGAGCGCCTGATCGACAGGAAGCGGTTCAGCTTGGCGCTCATTGAAGATTGTCAGAAGTCCCAGGCATTTTATTTTAGGGGACGAATTGGCCGCGTCGCGATGTTGAACGGCGTTTGGCGCATAGATCTGCTGGACGACGACAAAACTCAAACCATCGCCGCACGCTATCTTGTCGAAGCCCGAGGACGCCGGGCGCCAAGGCATGGACATAAGCTCGCGCGCGGATGTTCTACGATTTCCATATCCCAGATCTACAGGCAATGTCAGACGGCCTCTCCCGGCGCGTGGCTGACTAGCCTGCCGAATGGCTGGTGTTGGCAGGCTTGCGCCGGCGACGGATATGGCGTCGTACAGGTCGTCATAAGCGGCAACGAACCTGGGCTTTCCCGCCCAGGCGCTGCGAGACGTTTTTTTGGCGAGGCTCTCGAATATTTATCCCCCCTACGCGCGCAATTCGGCGCTCAGGCGGCGCCCGCGGACAGCCTGCGCGTCCGCGATGTATCGCCCATATTAGCCATTGGGGCGGCAGGGACGCGTTCACTGCGCGTGGGGGATGCAGCTTATAGCATAGACCCCCTCTCCGGCCACGGCCATTTCGAGGCGATCGGCGGAGCAATGGCCGCCGCGGCAGTGATCAATACGATCTTCAACAGACCGCATCAGGGGGAAATGGCGATCCGATTTTATAACGAACGCTGCGCCAATGCATTTGCGCATCATGCACAGACGGGGCGAGGCTTCTACCAAAAGGAAAAGCAGTGGCCCAATCAGTTGTTTTGGCGGGAGCGTCGAGAATGGCTAGGCGACGCGATGTTATTCGGCGAGAAAAAGCCGACGGCGTCGATTATTGAAACTCGCCCCGTTATCGAGAATGATTTTGTCGTCGAACGCAGCGTTGTCGTGACGGATCGCCATCCGCGAGGCGCGTGGATCGTCGACGGCGTGCCTGTTATCGAGCTTTTGAAAATATTGCGTGAACAGCGGCCAGAGTGTTCCGTCGACCAGCTTGCAAATCACTTCAACGTTGCGCCGACTCAATTAGCGTCGGCGGCGGGCTGGCTCGTTGAAAATAAGCTGCTGTGACGTTATAAAGGACGCCGTTCCGCCCCGTGATAACGACTCTCTGCAATAAGGCGAGCGATCGCCCGTTCCCTATTTGCGTCTGGAAACTCCTCCAGGAAGCGAGCCAACATGCCTGTCACCCAGGCCGCACTATAACTTGCCCCGCCGTTTTTTTCGTCAGCCTCGTCGCATCCTCGCGGAGAGGCGCCGAAATCTGCTCGATCATTTTGCAGGGCCGATATCTCGCCGGGATCGCACCGGGCATCGCCCGTGACGCTTACGACGCCTTTATAAGAGGCGGGAAATGTAAGATCGCCTCTTGCCGGAGAGGCGGCGACAATTATCACCCCTATGTCGACGGCCCGCGCGCACGCCTCCCGAAGAGGAGGCGAAGAGGTCCTCACGCCCACGCTAAGATTTACAATATGCGCATTCATCGCGACCGACCAATCGATCGCACGCGCCAACGCCCGCGTGGAAGTCGCCAGTCTCCGCTCAAAAATCCGAGCATTTAGTATTTTACATCGAGGCGCGAGGCGAACGATAATATCCGACAAGGGACCGCCATGGCCGATATTGTCCAGAAGGCAGCCTCGCGCGAATCTCTCCCTTTCCGTACAGAAACATTTTGACGTCGCGACGTTTTGCGCCGCCGTCGCCGAAACGCCGCTGTCAACAAGCGCAACGTTCACTGGCATCTTCAAGCATCGGGCGAATTAGCGTTGCGACGCCGGCGCGCAAATCAAACGCCCGGTCGCATTGATCCAGAAATTTTTGTCGATGACTTATCAAAATGCGCGTTCTATTAGAGAATAGCCGGTCTATCATGCCAATAATTTCGCTTTCCGTCTCCTGGTCTATATCAGACGTCGCCTCGTCGAGCACGAGAATAAGCGGGTCGAGAAGAATCGCTCTTGCAATCGCGAGACGCTGCCTCTGCCCGCCGGAGAGCGCCGAGCCTGCGGTTCCAACCTGCGTTTGATAGCCGTCCGGCAGGCTTGCAATGAAGCTCTCAAGGCCGGCCGTGCGCGCCGCCAGCATTATATCCTCCAAGTTCGCCTCGGGCGAACCGAAGCGAATATTTTCTTCGATACTGGCGCGAAAAAAAGTGGGCTCCTGGCTGACGACCCCTATCGCGCGTCTTAATGCGCGCAACTTGAACAGCGTGACATCGACGCCATCAATGAAAATACGGCCCAAATCCGGATCATACAGGCGCTGCAGCAAGTCTATCAGCGTCGACTTGCCGGCGCCAGATGCGCCTTTGATGGCGATTTTTTCGCCTGCGGGAAATACGCAATTGATGTTTTTTAGAACGCTCGTGTTTCGATCCTTATAACGAAAGGCGACGTTGTCGAACTGAATTCGACCCGCTGCGCCGTGGGGAATATCAATGGCGTCAACGCGCTCTGTCACCGCCGGTTTAACCGAGGCAAGCTCCCAGACGCGGTCGAGACTGACCCTGGCGCGCTGATACGCCATATATAGGCCAAGCAGCGACTGCGCGGGTCCCGTGGCCCGGCCTAAATACGCAGAAAAGGCGATCAACACGCCTAGCGTCATTTCTCCTGATACGACAGATAGTCCTCCTACGATAAAAACTATCGAAACGCCGGCCGTTGTCATGAGACTGGGCGCCGCGCTGACGTAGTAAGAGGTTAATTGAAGGCGGAGAAGGTCTTTCAAAAAAGCCTGATTTAGGACGCGAAGCCGAACCGCCTCCCGAGCCTCGCTTCCTGTCGATTGAATGAGCTTCATTGATGAAAGGGACTCAGAAAAAAATTCCGTCAGGTCTCCAGTGCGATCTCGGACGGCGCGGTTCTGGCTTTCGACCTTGGGCCGAAAATACCGCAGGAGAAGAACTTGCGCGGGCAACAAAATGAAAGCCAAAAGCGTCAGCCGCCAATTGAGCGCGATCAGCATAATGAGCGCGCCGCCCAGCGCGAAAACACTATTAACCAGAGAGAACAATCCATCTGTAGAAAAACGTTGTACTTCTGCGATGTCGCCATCGATGCGCGTCATGACGTCTCCCCGCCCGAACCGCGCATAAAAACTCGGCGAAAGCTTCTGCAGATGCCGGTAGACGCCCTCGCGAATATCGAACAGAACGCCGCTTGACAGCCGAATATAGTGATAGCGGTTCAACGCTCCTAGGAGCGCCGCCGATATAGCGGCGGCGAACAGAATTCCGGAATAAGTGACGACAATGTCGGCCCGTCGCGCCGCAAGACCGTCGTCAATGAGAAACTTTGTCAGCAAGGGCTGAGCGAGCGCGATTGCGGTCGTCAGAGCGGACAAAAGCAGCACCCGTGCAATCGCGCCCCAACGCCTGTTCGAAACGCCGAACAACCAGACAAGAGCGGGGTCGACAGCCGGCTTTGAGTCAGTCCCCCGCAAATCAGTCGCTCCTGCCGTAATGCGCCCGCCGCGGCGCTATGTGGCGTTCAAAATAGCCGGGATTGCTCTTCAATATCTGGGCGTAAATCCCAATGCCGAAATCCACCCAACCGCGCATGAGATCGCAATAATGATAGGTCGGTCTAGCGGGATCATTATAACGCGCATAACTCTCATGATAGCACCCGCCCGAACAGAGATTGCGGATGCGGCATGTGTTGCAGGCGGTATCGCCACGGTCCAGGCGCTTTTCCAAAAAGCCGCCCAGATCCTTGCGATCGACGCCCTCTCGAACATTGCCGAACCGCCTGAGATTTGATCCCGTAAACCGGTGGCAAAGGTTAAGCCCCCCATCCTTGTCAACCGCCAACAGCCCTACGCCGGCGCCGCACGGCAACGCCTTTGTCGTTCCATTATGAATGTCCGTCAGCAGCTGATGCATGTTTGAGAAGCCGATGTTGTCGCCCTTGAGCGCCGACGACAAATAAAGCCCGCCAAGAGTCTTCATCTCTTCGAAGACGTCTATAAGTTCTTTTTCCGTTAAATTGAACTTCTCGATGTCGCCGGCCGTTACAGGCGCAAATCCGACTTCATGGAAACCGATACCCGATTTGAGATGACGCCATATCTTCACAACATCGGTCACGCCAGCCGTCAATGTCACGCGCGCGCCAACCGCGCGCGAGCGATATCGCGACAGCAGCATTCGCGCCTTTTTCGAAACGACGTCATAAGTGCCCCGACCGCCGACGGTTCTGCGCCTCAGGTCATGAATCGCCTTGGGCCCGTCCATGCTGATCGTTATGCCAAATCTGTGGCTATCAAAATAGCCGACCATCTCCTCCGTCAAAAGCGTGCCGTTCGTCGTCAGAGAGAAACATATGCGTTTGCCGATTTTTGAAAACCGATCTTCGGCATAAGAAACAACCTCCCTGATCAGCTCCATATTCGAAAGCGGCTCCCCCCCAAAAAAGACTATGTTGTAGGCCGTTCGATCCGGAGATTCTCGCAACAGCATCTCGATGGAGTCGCGTGCGACATCGAACGTCATTCTTTGCCCCAGGGCGGGCGTCGCCAGATCCTCCTTGTAACAGTAGACGCAGCTGAGATTGCAGCCGGTATTTACGTTCAAAACGAGGGTCGAAAGCGGAAATTTCTCGATCGACGACCGTTTCGCGTCAGCTTTGGGCGCACGGTCGTCGAGGACTTCAAGCGCGATGAGGCTCGATATAACATCTCTCACACGGCCAGAATCGTGCCTGCCTTCAAATATTTGCTCGATCTGATTCAGATTTATGCCGTTGGCGGACTCGCAAAACGCGATAACGTCCAGCGCCAGTCTGTCCGTCTCAAACAGGCTCGTCGTCGGAATATGAAACAGCAAGCTCCGGCCATCGACGTTGACCATATGGATAATATGCCGCCGAAACGTCAGTTCGCCGATCACAATGATTGCTCCTGCGCTTTTGCCCGCTGTCCGACGACTTCCACGCGCCGAATAACGGGCAGCCACGCCCCGCCCTGGGTGAATCCCCCCGGAATTTGGATAGTTTTTATGCGTTTCAACTCGTCCGCAGCGTAAACGCTGATATCGTTTGACGCCCCTCCCAGAAAAATCCGGGCGCCGTCAGACGAAAAATTAATCTGATAGTAAGTGTGCGCCAACTCGGCAGTCTGCAATAATTTTCTATCTGCAAGATTATATTTTCGGAGCTGATTGAACGCGTGAACCGCGCTCGATTGATCGGTGGGATTTATGGCGAAGGACCCTATAGGCAAATCTTCCTGCATGGG
>JBFXBB010000159.1:0-6869 GCA_050183685.1 Amphiplicatus sp. | reverse complement strand
GCCTCTGACCTGAATTTATGCGCAGAACCAGACCGCTACAAGCCAAGTATGACCGCCGCCGGCTCTCTCAAGCGATCTGTTCGACCCGGGCGCCCCGACAAAGGGGGTAGCTCGCGAGAAAGGGCGCGGCCGCCTTCTTCATCGTCTCGAAGGAGGGCCCGTAGAGATAAACCGCGGTCTCGCGCTCGCCCTGCCAGAAGCCGTGATAGCGGCCCTTGTCGCCGAGCGCTTCGGTCAGTTTCTCAACGACCGTGTCGAAGTCGCACTTCTCATAGACCTCGTCCGGCAGGCCGAGACCGTCAAGATAGAGAGCAAGGCCTTCGTTGACGCCAAATTCGACCTCGCAAACGCTTCCGTCGAGATGGAGCTTCGAGCCCTTCGGCGCGCCGCAGGCTTCGAGCGCCTTGGCGACCTTGTCGAGATTTTCCGGACTCCTCTCATAGAGCGTCAGTTCGATGTCGCAAAAGGCCGCCTCGCCATTCTCGCCGAGCTGCGTGCCGCCGCCCGTCACCTCGCCAAGCTCGGCGCGTTTGACCGCCGCGTCGAGCGGGTCCTCATAGATCTCGCCGCGATCGATCGGCATCAGCCGGCTGTTGAGACGCGCGGTGACGCGCTGGCCGCCCCCGATCCGCCTTTCCTTGCGCTTGAGATTGAGCCCGAACATGCGCCCTCCGTTATCGAATTAAAAAACGGTAAGAAGCAGAAGTTTCTTCCGGGTTAGGACAATTGGCGAAGAAAAGCTGAATAAAAGCGATGCAATTTGCGCCTATTTCAGCGGCCGAGCATGACGGCGGCGAGGACAAGCGCGGCGATTCCGGCGAAGACGAGCGCGGCGCGGGTGAGGCGGCCCTCGCGCGACAGGGCTTTGGCAAGGTCCGCCGTCGTCTCATGCGAAAGGCCGATGCGGTCGTCGGCGATATGGCGCGCGGCCTCGCCGATCTTCTCGACATAATGCGGCAGCCTCGGCGCGAGCTCGATCGCCTTTATCGTCGCCTCGCGAAGGCGCCGCGCTTTGCGGCGGGGCCCGACCTGGTCGACGATATAGCTTTTGACGACGGGCGTTGCGGCCTCCCACATATTGACGCCTGGGTCGAGCGCGCGCGCGACGCCTTCGACGGTCACCATCGTCCGCTGTAACAAGACGAGCTCGGGGCGCAAATGCATGTCGAAAAGCGCGGTGACGTCGAAAAGCTGCTGCAAGACGCGGCTCATGTCGACGGCGTCCGCGGTCTTGCCGAAAAGCGGCTCGCCGACCGCGCGCAGCGCCTGCGCGAAGGCTTCGACCGACTGGCCGGCCGGCACATAGCCGGCGGCGAAATGCGCCTCCGCCGTGCGCTGATAATCGCGGATGATGAAGCCGTGGATGATCTCGGCGAAAGTGCGCCGCGCATCCTCGTCGAGCCGGCCCATAATGCCGAAATCGATGAGAACGAGCCGGCCGGCCGCATCGACCATCAAATTGCCCTGATGCATGTCGGCGTGGAAAAAACCCTTGTGCAGCGCCTGCGTCAGAAAGAGTTCGATGACGCGACGCGCGAGGCGCTTGCGGTCGACCCCGCGCGCGTCGAGCGCGGCAAGATCGCCGATCGGCGTCGCATTCACCCATTCGAGCGTGAAGACCCGCCGCGAGGTCAGGGGCCATATGACGCCCGGCGTGACGACGCCGGAAAAATCCGTCAAATCTTCGGCAAGCGCGGAGGCCGCGCCCGCCTCCATTCTGAGATCAAGCTCGATCGCGGCGCTCGCTTTCAGGGTCTCGATGAATCGCACCGGCTCCAGCCGGCGCGCCGCCGGCGAGACCGCTTCAAGCGCGCGCGCGGCGCGCGCGAAGGCGCGGAACTCCGCCGCCGCCTTCTGCTCGATCCGTGGACGGAGCACCTTGACCGCGACCTCCTCGCCCGATTTCAGCCGCGCGCGATGGACCTGCGCGATCGAGGCGGCGGCGATCGGCTCGGAGAAATCGTCGAACAAGGCGTCGAGCGGCTTGCCGAAGGCGGCCTCGATCTCGCGCGCGGCCTCGGCGCGCGGAAAGGGCGGCATCCGATCCTGAAGCCGCCCGAGATCGCCCGCCATCTCGAAGCCGATGATGTCGGGCCGCGTCGCCATGAACTGGCCGAGCTTGACATAAGCGGGCCCGAGCCGCTCGAAGGCGGCGGCGAGGCGCTCGCCCGGCCGGAGCGGTCGGCCCGCCGCCTTCGTTCTCGCGCCTATCCGCGAGACGGCGCCGAAGACGCGCAAGGGCGCCGGCGCAAGATAAGCAAATTCCCTCGGGATGAGCGCGTCATGGCGCAGGAGCGTTGCGCCCGCCCGGGCAAGGCGCGCAAGGTCAGCGATCGCGTCGAACATGGCGTCTCGCTCGTCCCGGCATCAGGTCCGCCAGCCGGAATGGACGGCGACGATCCCGCCCGTCAGATTTTCATAGGCGACGCGCGAGAAGCCGGCGCGGGCGATCATCGCCGCGAAGGAGTCTTGCGAGGGAAAGCGCCGTATCGACTCGACGAGATATTGATAGCTGTCGCGGTCCTTTGCGACGAGCCCGCCAAGCCGCGGAATGACGGTGAAGGAATAGGCGTCGTAGAGCTTCTGCAACCCTTCCGTCGCCGGATGGGAGAATTCGAGGCAGAAGAACCGCCCGCCGGGCCTCAGCACACGGAAGGCTTCGCGAAGGGCGGCGGCGATATCGGTGAGATTGCGAATGCCGAAGCCGATCGTATAGGCGTCGGCCGCGGCCGCGGCTAGCGGCAGGCGCTCGGCGTCGCCGCAGACCCGCGCGAGCCGCGCGCCGAAGCGATGCGCGTCGCGTCGGTCGGCCCCGGCCTTCAGCATCGCCGGATTGATGTCGCAAAGAATGACGCTCGCGGGCCGATAGGCGCCGGCGCGCGGGCGCCGGTCGGCGCGCGTCAAGAAGCCGGCCGCGATATCGCCAGTGCCGCCCGCGACATCGACAAGGCGCTCGCCCGGTCTCGGATTGAGGCGGGTGAGGAAAACGTCCTTCCAAATCCGGTGGACTCCCGCCGACATCAGGTCGTTCATGAGGTCATAGCGGGAGGCGACCGAGGAAAAGACCTCGCCCACAAGGCGCGCCTTTTCGCCGGCGCGGACCTCGCGGAAACCAAAAGTCGTCTTCTCCTCGCGGGGCTCGTCCATTAAGGATCCCTATCCTCGCTTTTTCGGGCAAAGAAGCGCCTTGACGCCGCACGCTGGCTTTGCGAGTGTTAACCTACTGAATTCGCGGGAGTATTTCCGCAAGAAAAATGGGACGCGCGACGAGGCGGCCGCGCGTCCCGGGCGAGACTGGGGACGCGCATGATCAAGTCCGAACTCGTGCAGAAATTGGCTGACGAGAACCCCAATCTCTTTCACCGCGATATTGAGCGCATTGTGTCGATCGTCTTTCAGGAGATCGCCGACTCGCTTGCGCGCGGCGAACGCGTGGAGCTGCGGGGCTTTGGCGCGTTTTCGGTTAAACACCGCCCCTCGCGGGTCGGACGCAATCCGCGTTCGGGCGATCCTGTGCATATCGCCGAGAAATACTCTCCCTTTTTCAAGGCGGGCAAGGAGTTGCGCGATCGTCTCAATGAGGAGGACGGCGTGTCGCGGCGGCGGCGCGCGCCCTGAGCCTCCCGATTGCGCGCAAGGGCGGATTTATGGCAAATCGAGAACAATGAAGAAGGTCGTCTCGCGCCTCATCTGGCTGCCGGTCGGGTTTGTCCTCGTCTTGTTTCTCGTTGCGAACCGCAGGCCCGTCTCGATCAGCCTTGATCCGATTTCGCTCGACCACCCGGCGGTGGCGACGCCGGCCTTGCCGCTTTGGGTCTGGCTCGTGCTTTCCTTGCTGATCGGTTTTGTCGCCGGCGCTGTCGGGATGTGGTCTTCGGGCCGCGAGGGGCGGCGCAAGGCCCGCGCCGAGCATCGCGAGCTGAAGACATTGCGGCGCGAGCAGGCGGCCCCGCCTGCGCCGGCGGCCCTTGTGAGCTTAGAGGCGCGCTAGGATCCTCATGTCCTGCCTCATCAAGATCTGCGGGGTCCGGCGCGAGGCGATCGCGATCGAGGCGGCGCGCCTCGGCGCGCGTTATGTCGGCTTCGTCTTCTTTCCGAAAAGTCCGCGCTATATCGAGCCGGACGCCGCCGAAGCGATCGTGACGGAGGTCAAACAGGCGGCGGAGGACGAAGGCTTTGACCCGCCGCAATTTGTCGGCCTGTTTGTCGACGCCGGCGAGAAGGCGCTCGCCGAGGCGGCGCGCTTCCTGTTGCATTTCCAGTTCCACGGCCATGAGAATCCGGAGCGCTGCGCGGCGATGGGCGCCGAATTCGGCGTCGACATCATCAAGGCGATTCCGGTCGGCGGCGCGGACGATGTCGGTGCGGCGCATGAATTCGCCGAGGCCGCCGACATGCTCCTCTTCGACGCGCGCGCGCCGAGGGGCGCCGAACGCCCCGGCGGGCATGGCGCGCCTTTCGACTGGGGCCTCGTCAAGGCCTATGCCGGCGAGACGCCTTTCCTTCTGGCCGGCGGGCTTAATCCGGGCAATGTCGCCAAAGCGATCGCGGCCGCCAAGGGCCCCGCCTCCTTTGTCGGCGTCGACGTCTCCTCCGGCGTCGAGACGAGCCCTGGCGAAAAGGACGCGGGGTTGATCGCGGCCTTCGTCAAAGCCGCGCGGGAAGCGTTCTGATCTTTCATTTCGCTCGCGCGGGCGGTAGGACCGCCCATTCGAAACGAGTCGTCCCTTGCCAAAGCTCAACACCTATCGCGCCGGCCCCGACGCCGAGGGGCGCTTCGGAAAATTCGGCGGGCGCTTCGTCGCCGAGACCCTGACGCCGCTCGTCCTCGACCTTGCGCGCGCCTATGACGAGGCCAAGAAGGACAAGGCCTTCCAGGACGAACTTCAGTCCTACCTGACGCATTATGTCGGCCGGCCCTCGCCGCTTTATTACGCCGAGCGTCTGACCGCGCATGTTCGCGGTAGGGCCGGGAAGGAGAAGGGCGCGAAGATCTATTTCAAGCGCGACGAGCTCAACCATACCGGCGCGCATAAGATCAATAATTGCATGGGCCAGATCCTGCTCGCGCGGCGGATGGGCAAGACGCGCATCATCGCCGAGACGGGCGCCGGCCAGCATGGCGTCGCGACAGCGACCGTCTGCGCGCGCTTCGGACTGCCTTGCGTCGTCTATATGGGCGCGACCGATATCGAGCGGCAAAAGCCCAATGTCTTCCGCATGAAGCTGCTCGGCGCCGAGGTGCGGCCGGTGACGTCCGGGCGGGCGACCTTGAAAGACGCGATGAACGAGGCGCTGCGCGACTGGGTGACGAATGTCGCCGACACGTTCTACATCATCGGCACGGCGGCGGGCCCGCACCCCTATCCGATGATGGTCAGGGACTTTCAGTCGGTTATCGGCGAGGAGACGAAAACGCAATTGATGGCGGCCGAGGGCCGCCTTCCCGACGTCGTCATGGCTTGTATCGGCGGCGGCTCGAATGCGATCGGGCTGTTCCATCCGTTCCTTGACGAACCCTCCGTCGAGATTATCGGCGTCGAGGCGGCGGGCCGCGGTCTCGACACGAAGGAACATGCGGCCTCGATCGCCGGCGGCCGGCCCGGCGTCCTGCACGGCAACCGGACCTACCTCCTTCAGGACGCGGACGGGCAGATTCTCGATGCGCATTCGATTTCGGCGGGGCTCGATTATCCGGGCATCGGCCCCGAACACGCTTTTCTCCACGAGGCGGGACGGGTGACTTATCTCTCCGCGACGGACAAGGAGGCGCTCGCCATGTTCCAGCTCTGCGCGCGGCTCGAAGGAATCATCCCGGCGCTTGAGCCCGCCCATGCGCTCGCCCGCGCCCTCGATAAGGCCGGCGAGATGGGCCGCGACGAGATCCTCGTCATGAATATGTGCGGGCGGGGCGACAAGGACGTTTTCACGGTGATGGCTGAAATCGGCGCCTGATGCCCGGCGATTATACGTTCGTCCTGACGAGCTGCGGCCGCTTCGATCTTCTCGCGCGCACGCTGCAAAGTTTCTATGCGCATGTCGACCTTCCGCCGGCGGCCGCGATCGTGATCGAGGATTCGGGCGACCGGGCGGTCGAGGATGTCGTCCGTCCGCTCGGCCGCGACATCGCCATTCTGATCAACGACCCGCGGCTCGGTCAGATGAAATCGATCGACCGGGCCTATCAGAAGGTCGAGACGCCTTACATCTTTCATTGTGAGGACGATTGGGAATTCATCCGCACGGGTTTCATCGCCGACTCTTTTGCGCTGCTCGACGCGCTCCCCGATGTCAGCGCCGTCAATCTGCGCGCGCGCGCGGCCTTGAACCGGTTGCTTCGCGACGCGCCGAGATTGCGGCATGAGGCGATCGACTATTTCCTGTCGGACCCGAAACGGCATCCGGAATATTTCGGCTATTCCTTCAATCCGGGCCTCAGGCGGCGCGCCGATTATGAGCGCCTCGGCCCTTTCGCCGCGCTCGGCCATGAGGCGGAGGTTTCCTACGCTTTCAAGAAAGCCGGCTTTCGCATGGCCTATCTCGAAGCGCCGGCCGTCATTCATATCGGGGATGAACGCCATGTCGACGATCCGCATGGCCCCCGCCGGCCGCGCAATCAATGGCAGCGTCTCCAGCGCTCGATCGAGAAGCGCGTAAAGCGCGTCCGCCGTTTTCTGGCGCGCTGAGGCCGCTTGCTCGGCGCCCGCCATCGGGGTTTTTCTTTGCCATCGTCGCGGGGGTCAGGCTAGGAAGCCCCTTTTCCGGTCGGATCCATGACCCGCATCGCCGCCCGCTTCAACGCCGTCGCCGCCGAAAACCGGGCGGCCTTCATCCCCTTCATCATGGCGGGCGACCCCGAGTTTGAGACG
>JBFXBB010000158.1:0-6874 GCA_050183685.1 Amphiplicatus sp. | reverse complement strand
AAAAAACGCAGGCGGCATAAAGATCCGGGACGGCGCCCCGCGGGCCATCCTTCGTGACGCGGGCTTCGCCCGCTCCTCAGGATGAGGCTTCCCCCTGTTGCAACAACACGGGCCTCATCCTGAGGAGCCTCGCAATACGAAGCGTCACGAAGGACGAGCCGCCGAACGCCTACCCGGCCGCCGTCGCCGGCTCTTTCGAGCGCTCCTGCTTTACTCCGGTCGCGAGCAGGAAGGGCGCGGCGACAAAGACCGAGGAATAAGTCCCGATCACGATCCCCCAGATCATCGCGAAAGTAAAACCGCGGAGCACCTCGCCGCCGATGACATAGAGCGCGATCAGCGTGAGGAGCGTCGTCCCCGAGGTCATCACCGTGCGCGACAGCGTGTCGTTGATCGACAGATCGATGAGCTCGATCAAGGGCCGCTTCTTATATTTGCGTAAATTCTCGCGAATACGGTCATAGACGATGACGGTGTCGTTCATCGAATAGCCGACAATCGTCAAAATCGCCGCGATGATCGCAAGATTGAATTCGAGGCGGGTGACGGCGAACATGCCGAGCGTGATGATGACGTCATGAACCAGCGCCACGATCGATCCGAGCGAAAACTGCCATTCGAAGCGGAACCAGATGTAAATGAGCATCATGCCGATCGCGAGGGCGACGGCGAGCGCGCCACGCTGAATAAGCTCGCCTGAGACCGTCGGCCCGACGACGTCGATCTTGCGAAAGTCGATGTCCTCGCCGAGGAGCTTTCGGAGCGCGTCCTGCACTTGCTGCGAAGCCCGTTGTTGAGCGATCTCATGGCCTTTACTTTCGTCCGAGGACTCCTGATTGTCGGCGGCGGCTTCCTGCTGCTCGACAAAGACGACGACGCCTTCCTCGCCGCCGGCGAAATCCTGAATCGCCTGCACCTTGACGTCGCCGAGCCCCAAGGCCGTCACGGCCGACCGCACCGCGCCGATATCGATCGGCTGCTTGCCCGCGACTTCGATCGTCACGCCGCCGCGGAAATCGACGCCGTAATTGAGGCCGAGCGTCGCGACCGCGGCGATCGAGGCGACGACCAGCGCCGCCGAAATCATTATCACGACATGGCGCCATTTCGTGAAAGGGATGGTCGTGTTGTCGGGGACGAGTTTCAGCAACATCTTTGTCCCCTAAATATGGATCATCTTTGGACGCTTCGACAGCACATAGCCGCCGGCGAAGATCCGCGTCAGCACATAGGCCGTAAAAACCGAGGTGACGACGCCGGTCGCGAGCGTCACGGCGAAGCCGCGCACCGGCCCCGCGCCGAGCTGGAACATGATGAGCGCCGCGAGGAACGTCGTCACATTGGCGTCGAGAATGGCCGACCAGGCTTTCTGATAGCCGGCTTCGACGGCGGCGACCGGCCCCTTGCCGGCGACCGTCTCCTCGCGGATGCGCTCGAAGATCAACACATTCGCGTCGACCGCCATGCCGATCGTAAGGACGATGCCGGCGATGCCGGGGAGCGTCAGCGTCGAGCCGAAGAGCGACAGCGCGCCAGCGATGAGGATGACATTGGCGATAAGGGCGATATCGGCGTAGATCCCGAAGCGCCCATAGGTGAGGACCATATAAATGACCACGGCGGTAAAGCCGACGATCATCGCCATCGTCCCGGCGCGGACGGAATCGGCGCCGAGATCGGGCCCGACGGAGCGCTGCTCCAAGGTGGTCAGCGGCGCCGGCAAGGCGCCCGAACGGATCAAGGTCGCGATCCGGCTCGCTTCCTCGGCGCTGAAACTGCCGGTGATGCGGCCCGACCCGCCGGTGATCGCAGTCTGGATGCGCGGCGCGGAGATGATTTCATTGTCGAGGACGATGGCGAACAATTCGCCGACATGCTCGCGCGTATAATCGGCGAAACGCCGCGCGCCGCGGCTGTCGAAGGCGAAATTGATCTGAAAGCCCGCGCCGTCGCTGTTGAGCCCCGCCGAGGCTTGCTCGACCATGTCGCCCGTGACTTCCGGCTCCGCATAAAGAACGAGAGAGCCGCCCCCCTCGCTCGCCGCGAAAGGAACGAGAATGCGCCCCGGCGGCAAGAGCCCGGCTTCGGCGTCCTGCGGGCTGATGCTCGAATCGACGCGGTGAAAGGAAAGCTGGCCGGTGCGGTTGACAATGCGCTTCAGCTCTTCGGGATCATTGTCGCCGGGCGCCTGGATGACGATGCGGTCCTCGCCCTGCGGCGCGATCGAGACCTCCTTGTTGCCGGCGGGATCGATCCGCCGGCGCACGACCTCGATCGAATCGGAGAGCGCTTCGGCCGCGATCTGGCGGCGGAATTCCGACGTCATCGTGACGGTGATGCGCGCCCCGTCAATAGCGACTTCATAAGGACGAATGGTCGAAAGCACGCCGCCCCGCGTCAGCGCCCGGATGCGGTCCGCCGCGTCCTCGGCGTTTCCCGCATCGCGCAGGCGGAGGGAAATGACCCCCGTCTCGGCGTTGATCCTCGGCAAATCGGTCAGAACGATGCGGTCCTTGCCGCCGGCCGGGCGCATGGCGCGCTGAATCTCCTGGCGCGTCGAGGCGAGCCGGTCGCTCGTGACCTTGTCCGTGTCGACGCCGAGCAGAAGGTAGGAGCCCCCCTGAAGATCAAGGCCGAGATTGATCGTTCCCTTCGGCAGGAAGCCCGGCAACGCCGCTCTCTGCTCCGTGGACAGAAGATTGGGCGCGGCGAAAAGAGCGCCAAGCACAATGACCGCGGCGATGAGGGCGGTCTGCCATTTCGAGAAGCTCAGCATCGGCGCGCCGCGTTACTGATCATTCGCGGGCTGGGTTTTGGCGCGCACCTCTGCGAGCGTCTGCTTGAGCACCTTCACCGTCACATTGTCGGCGAGTTCGACCATGATCTCGTCGCCTTCGAGCACTTTCGCCACCTTGCCGACGACCCCGCCCGCGGTGACGACGACATCCCCTCGGCGCACATTCGACACCATTTCGAGATGCTTCTTTCTCTGCTGTTGCTGGGGACGGATCAGCAGGAAATAAAAGATGACGAAAACGAGAATGAAGGGGGCGAGGCTCAAAAGCGGATTTGGCGCGGCGGGATCTCCGGCCTGCGCGAGGGCGGGCGAAATGAACATCGGCGGTCGTCTCCATTTTTCGGGAGCTGGAAAGGCGAGAGCCCCCCGGCAGGCGGCGGGAAGCCCGGAGTTGGCGGATATATAGCGATCCCGGAGGGGGTTGCAACGCGGCCTCGTCCGTCTCCCCGCGCGCTAGGCCGCCGATATCGCCGCTTCGAGCGCGAGCGCGGCCTTTTTGCGGGCAAGCCCCCAGCGATAATTATGGATGGCTCCGGAGGACAGGATCACCCGGTGGCACGGGATGAGGAGCGAGATCATATTCGCCCCGACCGCGGCCCCGACCGCGCGCGCGGCCCGCGCCGCGCAGACGTCCCGGGCGACGTCGCCATAGGTGGCGGTCTCGCCGAAGGGGATTTTGAGGAGCGCCTCCCAGACCTTGAGCTGAAAATTCGTGCCCTGCACAAAAAGCCCGAGCGGCCTGTCGAGCCGGCCCCCCTTCGCAAAAGCGAAAGCCCGCTCGGCGAGCGGCGCAATAAAAGCCGCGTCTTCGGCGAAGCGGGCCGCCGGCCAGTCGGCCTTCATCTCGGCGATCTGTTCTTCCCGGCCCGCGAGGCCTTCAAAGCTCAGCCAGCAAATCCCTTTATCGGTCGCGCCGATGAGGGCGCGGCCAAAGGGGCCGTCCGCGGAGGCGTAGCGGATAAGTTCGTCCGCGCCCTTTTTCCGATAGGCGCCCGGCGTCATCGCTTCGGCGACGAGGAAAAGATCGTGAAGGCGCGAGGGCCCGGAGAGGCCCGCCGAGAGCGCCGCGTCAAGAACGCTCTCGCCGCGACCGATCGCCTTCCTCGCCGCGCCGGCAGCGAGGAATTGCAAAAAGCGCTTCGGCGAGACGCCGGCGCCGGCCTTGAAGACGCGCTGGAAATGCTGCGGGCTCATGCCGATCTCGGCCGCCGTCTCTTCAAGGCTCGGGGCGCGATCGAAATTCGCGACGAGATAATCGATCGCGCGCGCGATGGGCGCGTAATTGTCGCCGCGGCCGGTTTCAATTCTTTTTAAGGCGAGGCCCATTTCCTGTCCTCAAGCTGGTCGTTTCTTGTCCATCCTTCGTGACGGCGCTGCGCGCCTCCTCAGGATGAGGCTGTGCGATAAGGGGGTACTGCACGGCCTCATCCTGAGGAGCGGGCCGCAGGCCCGCGTCACGAAGGATGGGCCGCAGGAGCGCCGTCGCTCGCCCTTAATCGCGCCGGCCGCGCCTTCGCCTCCACCCGTTTCTTGCGGATCGCCGCCGTTTACGGGGCCTTAACCTTGATCGGGCGTTACTATCGGCAAGGAGGAGGCGCTATGGAAGACCTCAGCTATATCGTCGGGATCGGCTTTTCAGGCGCGGATATCGCGCGCGCGCTCATCATCGCCTTCTTTCTCGCCATGCTCGCGGGCAAGAAGCGCAATATCTGGCTCGTCGGCCTCGCCGCGCTCTTTCTCGACCGTTTCGTCTGGCCGATTGTCGGCATGGCGGTTTCCGGCGCCGGCGTCCACTCGATCTACGCCTCGATCGGCGCGCTTTTTATGACCTTCCCCGCCGATCTCGGCCTTTATGTCGTGCGCTATGTCGGGCTGACGATCATGATCGCGGGTTTTGTCGGGATCCGGACCTGGATCCACACGCTGAAGCCGCTGAAGAAGTCGAAGCCCGCCGCGGCCTAGATCTTCCGAAACGCCAGCACCGCGTTCAGCCCGCCAAAGGCGAAGGAATTCGAAAGCGCGAATTCGAAATCGCGTTCGCGCGCTTCGTTCGGCGCATAGTCGAGATCGCAGGCGGGATCGGGCTCGCTATAGTTGATCGTCGGCGGCGCGACGCCATGCTTCAGCGCGAGGATCGAGGCGATCGCCTCGATGCCGCCGGCCGCGCCGAGAAGATGCCCATGCATCGATTTCGTTGAAGAGACGATGAGCGCGTCGGCGTCGGCGCCGAATGTTTGGCGAATGGCCTTCGTCTCGGTCGGGTCGTTCATCAATGTGCCGGTGCCATGCGCGTTGATATAGACCGCGGACGGATCAGCGATATCGAGATCCCTGATCGCGCCCCGCATCGCCGTCGCCGCGCCGTTGACGTCGGGATTGATCATGTCCTTGCCGTCGGCGTTCATGCCGAAGCCGACGATCTCGGCGTGGATCGCCGCTCCCCGCGCGCGCGCGCGTTCGTATTCTTCGAGGACCAAGATTCCGGCGCCCTCGCCGATGACGAGCCCGCGGCGATTTTTCGAGAAGGGCCGGCAGAGCTCGTCCGACAGGATATGCATCGATTTCCAGGTGTTGAGCGAGCCATAGGTGAGGACCGCCTCGCTCGCGCCGGTGAGGCCGACATCGGCGCCCCCAAAGCGAATGATGTCGGCGCAAACCCCGATCGCATGCGCGCCGGAGGCGCAGGCGCTCGACACCGCAAAGCCCGGTCCGCGCGCGCCATAGCGGATCGCCATATGGGCGGAGGGCGCGTTCGGCATGAATTTGAGGATCGCGAGCGGATGCGGGCGGCGCCCGTGCTTGAACATGTCGACATAGCCGGCGTCGATCGTCGTCTGCCCGCCAATGCCGGTGCCGATGATGGCGGCGACCCGCGGGGAGAGCGCCGCGTCGATTTCGATCCCCGCATCGGCGATCGCTTCGTCGGCGGCCGCGATCGCAAGCTGGGTGAACCGATCGGCGCGCGCCATCTCCTTGCCGAGGGCCGGAACGCGCTCATCGAACCCGTCGATCGGCGCGATCGGGGCGGTGATCGAATAGCCCTCCGCCGGGTTGACCGTGCGGATAGCGATGCCGCACACGCCGTTCTTCAGATTTTCCCAGAATTCCGGAACGCTATCGCCGGTGGCGCAAAGGCCGCCCATGCCGGTGACGACGACGCGACGGGCCATGCGCGCGGCTTACTCCCTGCCAGTGAGCTTCTTCACCGCGTCGACGAGATCGCCGACGGTCTTCATATCGCCCATCGGATTCTCATTGGCGTTGAAGGGCACCTCGATGCCGAGCTTTTCCTCGACTTCATAGATGATCTCGACGACGGCGAAGGAATCGATGCCGAGATCGGTGATGGGCGTTTCGCGCGTCAACTCGCCCGTAAGCCCCACCGCATGCGCCTTGATGATCTCAAGCAGCGCCGATTCCATGTCCGCCATCGACCCGAATCCCTCTTTTCGGCGGGTTTATCGCATGGGCCGCGCCCTGTCCACGACGGGACGCGGGCCTCAGTCCCGGAAATTCTTATATTGCAGCGGCTGTTCGAGGCCGAGCCCCTTGACGAAGGCGATCACCGCCTGGAGGTCGTCGCGCTTCTTGCCCGTCACGCGCAGCTCCTCGCCCTGGACCGCAACCTGGACCTTGAACTTGCCGTCCTTGATTTCCTTCACGATTTTCTTCGCAAGCTCCTTGTCTACGCCTTCTTTGATCCGGACGGTCTGGCGCATCGAGCGGCCGGCGGCCGGCTCTTCCTTTTGGTAGTCGAGCGAGCCCGGCTCGACGCCGCGCTTTTGGAGATGCCCCTGTAGAATCTCGCGCATCTGACGCAGCTTCATCTCGTCATCGGCATGAATCGTGATGACGCTTTCCTTCAGCTCGACCGAGGATTTCGAGCCTTTGAAATCATAACGCGTCGCGATTTCGCGCATGACATTTTGGACAGCATTGTCCGCCTCGGCGAGATTGACATTGGAGACGATGTCGAAGGAGGGCATGGGCTTTTCCGCGTCCTTTGTTCCGCGTCCTTTGTGCCGCGTCCTGGGGCGTAGGCAGTCCGTCTGCGGAGCAATGAAATAGCAAATGTCT
>JBFXBB010000157.1:0-6916 GCA_050183685.1 Amphiplicatus sp. | reverse complement strand
GACGTCGTGGAGCTCGCCGCGGCGCGCGATTATCGCCTGGCGCGGCTCGCCGGCGCGCCGGTCTATTACGCGCCGCTCGGGCCGGGGGCGGACGCGGCGATGGACGCCGCCTGGGCGCGGTTCATTTGCGATGCGACCGAGCGCGAGGAAGGGATCGAGGTCAAGGGCCGCAAGATCGCCGTCCCGCGCGCGGCGCGCGGCGCGGCGCGATTCGATTTTTCCGATCTTTGCGCCGCCGCGCTCGGCGCCGGCGATTATCTCGCGATCGCGCGGCGCTATGGAACGCTTTTTCTCGACCGCATTCCCCTGATGGACCCGTCGATGCGCAATGAGGCGAGGCGCTTTGTCGCCCTGATCGACGCGCTTTACGAGACCCGCACGAAATTCGTCTGCTCGGCCGACGGCGAGCCTGATGCGCTTTACCCAGAAGGCGACGGCGCCTTCGAATTCGCGCGCACGGCTTCGCGTCTCATGGAGATGCGCTCCAACGCCTATCTCGGGGCGGAGCACGATTGGGGGGCGGCCGAGTAGGGTCTGTTGAGGATAACGCCCCAGAAAGGGGGACCGTTCCGTCTGAAATTCATTGCGCGGCGCGCTTGCGCCGTCTTCGCCCGCAGCCTATCCCGATCCCCGTGAAAACCGACGTTGAGCAAAGCGCGGCGGCGCGCCTGTCCTTTTCCGAGCTCGTCGCGCTCGCCGCCGCGGCGATGGCGCTCAATGCTCTTGCTATCGACATGATGCTGCCCGCGCTTGGAGTGATCGGCGATGAACTCGGCGCCGCGCGCGACAATGATCGTCAGCTCGTCATCATCGTCTATGTGCTGGCGAATGGCGTGGCGCAGCTTTTCTTCGGTCCGATCGTCGATCGCTTTGGGCGCCGCCGCGTATTGTTGGCGGCGCTCGGCGGCTATATCGCGGGCAGCGTCCTCAGCGTCCTTGCCGGCAGCTTCGCTCTTCTTCTCGCGGCCCGCGCGTTTCAGGGCGTGGCGAATGCGGCGGCGCGCGTCGCGGTCATCGCCATCGTGCGCGACCATGTCTCCGGGCGCCGCATGGCCGAAGTCATGTCGATCGCGATGACGATTTTCATGGCCGCTCCGATCCTCGCGCCGAGCCTCGGTCAGCTTATCCTCTTCGTCGCGCCCTGGCGGGGGATTTTCCTGGCGCTTCTTCTATTCGGATTGGCGCTCGCGGCGTGGACGGCCTGGCGCGTTCCCGAGACGCTGCCGAAGGCGCGGCGCACGCCGCTCGATCTCAGGCATATCCTCGGCGCCTATGGCGAGTTCATTCGCACGCGCGTCGCGCTCGGCTATACGCTCGTTTTGGCCTGCGCTTTCGGCGCGGGCCTCGGCTATATCAGCGCATCCGAGCAGGTATTCGTCGAAACGTTCAATCTCGGCGCCAAATTTCCGATCGCCTTCGCGCTTGGGGCGGGAGCGCTTGCCTGCGCGACGTTGATCAATGCGCGGCTCGTCGGCCGCCTCGGCATGCGCCGCCTCCTTCACGGCGCGATCATCTTCTTCATCATCGTCAATTTTGCGCATCTCGCCGTGATCTGGGCGGCGGGCGACACGCTGGCTCTTTTTCTTCTGTTCAACAGCGCGTCGTTTTTTATGATTGGCCTCATCGCGCCGAACACGACCGCGCTCGCGCTTGAGCCGGTCGGGCACATCGCGGGGTCCGCCTCGGCCATGAACGGTTTTGCAACGACGGCCCTCTCGGGAATTCTCGGCGGGCTCGTCGCCGGCTTTTACGACGGCACGACGAGGCCGATCGTGACGGGCTACGCCCTGCTCGGCCTTTGCGCGCTCGCGATCGTGCTCTGGACCGAGCGCGGCCGGCTGTTCGAGGCGCGGGAGGCGTCATGAGGGAAAGCCGCGTCTGCCTTGGCGCTTTCGCCGGCGCTTATGGCGTCAAGGGCGCGGCCAAGGTCAAGACCTTCACCGAAAAACCGCAAAACGTCGCCGCCTATGGGCCGGCCGCGAGCGCGGACGGCCGGCGCCGCTTCACCTTGAAAGTCATCCGTGTTCTGAAGAGCGATCTCGTTCTTGTCTCCGCGCCGGAGATCGAGAGCCGCGAGGACGCGGAGAGCCTCAAAGGCGTCAAGCTCTATGTCCCGCGCGCGGCCTTGCCGCCGCCCGGCGAGGACGAATTTTATGTCGAGGACCTTGTCGGCCTCCGCGTCCTTACCGAGGGGCGCGCGGATGCGGGTGAAATCGCCGCCGTTCATAATTTCGGCGCCGGCGATCTTATCGAGGTGAAGAACGCGCCGGGCCTGAAAGGCGGCTATCTCCTCGCCTTCACCAGAAAGGCCTTTCCGCGGATCGACCTTGAGGCCCGCACGGTCACTCTCGCCGACGCGGCGCGCGCCGCGGCCGGCGCTTCCCTCTCGGACGAAACAGGCGAGATCGTCAGCGACGACATCGCCGTCAATCTCGACGCGATGCGCGCGGAGGACGCCTGACGCGCGGATGCCGGCCGACCCCGCCTTGTGCGCGCGCGCCCGGCATGGCATTCCCCGCGGCATGTGGCGCGCGACGATCCTGACGCTCTTTCCCGAGCTTTTTCCGGGCCCCCTTGACGCGTCGGTCCTCGGGCGGGCGCGGGGAGAAGGGCTTTGGGCGCTCGACACGGTTAATATCCGCGATTTTTCCGACAACGCTTATCGCTCGGTCGACGACACGCCCGCGGGCGGCGGGGCCGGTCTCGTGATGCGGGCCGATATTCTTGCGGCCGCCATCGACTCCGTTCCTCATGAGGGCCGCCCGCTGATCTGCCTCGGCCCCCGCGGCGCGCCCTTCACCCAGGAAAAGGCCAGGGCGCTGGCGGCCGGGCCCGGCCTTGTCGCCATCGCCGGGCGGTTCGAGGGGATCGATGAACGCGTCATCGCGGCGCGCCGGGCCGAGGAGATCTCTCTCGGCGACTTCGTTCTCGCGGGCGGGGAAATCGCCGCGATGGCGATGGTCGAGGCTTGCGTCCGCCTTCTTCCCGGGGTATTGGGCTCGCCTTCCTCGGCGACCGAGGAAAGCTTCGAAGCAGGGCTCCTGGAATATCCGCATTATACGCGGCCCCGCCTCTTTGAAGGACTTGAAATCCCCGCCGTTCTCCTTGCCGGCGATCACGAGAAGATCGCGGCGTGGCGGCGTTCGAAGGCGGAAGAGATAACGCGGACGCGACGACCGGATCTCTGGAAGAGATATTGTGAAAACGGTCCTATCCGGCGCGGCAAGAGCAAGGATTGAAGGGCGATGAACATCATCGAGCAGCTCGAAAAAGAGCATATGGCCGAGCTCGGCAAGACGCTTCCCGACTTCGCGCCTGGCGATACGGTGAAGGTGAATGTCAAGGTGAAGGAAGGCGACCGCGAGCGCATCCAGGCCTATGAGGGCGTCGTCATCGGCCGCGCCGGGCGCGGGCTCAACGAGAATTTCACCGTACGGAAGATTTCCTTCGGCGAAGGCGTCGAACGGGTCTTTCCGGTCCATTCCCCGCTTGTCGATTCGGTCGAGGTCGTGCGCCGCGGCAAGGTGCGTCGCGCCAAGCTCTATTACCTCCGCGACCGCCGCGGGAAATCCGCGCGCATTTCCGAAAAAGCCGACAATAAGGCGAAGGGCGAGACGAGCTAGGGCAAGATCGCTTTAGCCGCGCGCCTTCTTCCCCCCGTTTACGGAGCGCTGCGTCACCCGTCAGGGCCGAACCGGGGCTGACGGGCGAGCGCATGGGTCATGCTCGCCGCAGATTCGCGTTAGACGAGTCGGACGCCGAGCCGCTCGAAAAGCGCTGCGTCACGGACCTCGCCGGGATTGCCGGTCGTCAGAAGCCGCTCCCCAATGAAGACGGAGTTCGCGCCGGCAAGGAGGCAGAGCGCCTGCGCCTCGTCGCTCATCTCCTCGCGGCCCGCGGAAAGACGCAGCATCGAAGCCGGCATCAGGATTCGCGCGACAGCGATGAGGCGGGCGATCTCGATCGCGGGAAGCGGGTCTGAGGCCCCGAGCGGCGTTCCCTCGATCGGGACGAGCGCGTTGATCGGGACCGACTCAGGCGGTGGCGTCATGGCGGCGAGCGCGAGAAGAAGGCCGACGCGGTCTTCGGCGCGCTCGCCCATGCCGACAATGCCGCCGCAGCAGACCTTCATGCCCGAACGGCGCACGCATGCGAGCGTCTCGATGCGGTCTTCGAAAGTCCGTGTAGAAACGACCTTCCCGTAATATTCCGGCGAGGTGTCGATATTGTGGTTGTAATAGTCGAGCCCGGCGCCCGCGAGCGCGGCGGCCTTCTCGTCGCTCAACATGCCGAGCGTCATGCAGGTCTCTAGGCCGAGCGCCTTCACGGCGGCGACCATGTCGCACAAGTCCGGTATGTCGCGGTCCTTCGGCTCGCGCCAGGCCGCGCCCATGCAAAAGCGCGAGGCGCCTTCGTTCTTGGCGCGGCGCGCTTCGGCGAGGACCTCGTCCGTGCTCATCAGTTTTGAGGCGGCGAGCCCCGTCTTGAAATGCGCCGACTGGCTGCAATAGCCGCAATTCTCGGCGCAGCCGCCGGTCTTGATCGACAGGAGGCGGGAGGCTTGAACCTCGCTCGCCTCGAAACGCCGGCGGTGGACAGTCTGCGCCTTGAAAATAAGGTCGGCGAAAGGAAGCGCGAAAAGCCCCTCGACGTCGCGTCTTGTCCAGCATCGGGATTCGGGGCTGGGGGCCCGGGACTCGGTAATTTCGCTTTTTCCAATGCCCGAATCCTTTGCCCCGTATCCTGAATCCCGATTCTTCACGATTTCAGTCTCATGCGGCAGCAATTCATATTGCGCGAAGAAATCGTCGTAATTGCAGGTGAGCTCCTCGCCGGGCTCGATGTCGCGCAGCGCGACGCCCGCGGCGAAGTTTGAAAAATCGGTATTCGGCGCTTCGGAATGATTCATGAAGCGCGCATTGTCGACTTCATAAACGATGAAGCCGGGATCGCCCGGCAGCGGAAAGGCGTAGCGGTCGAGCAGCGATTTCAGGGGCGCTGGCGCCGCGAGATATTTCTCCGTCTCGATCAGCCGGTCGAAATCGGGATCGAAGCGCGAAATGACCGCGCCCTTTTCGATCTTTTCGGCCGCGAAAACGCCGACGCCTTCAAGCGCGCTCGGGGCGACATAGGTGCTGATGATGAGCATGGGCGGGGTCTCTCCGGGCAATCGCAGGCGAGCTTTCGGAATCTGCGGAAAATTGCAAGCGCGAATATGCGCGTCTGGGGCTTGCCGAGATCGAGTTTTTTCGCCGCCATTCCATTGTCGTTCCGGCGCGCCGCGCAAGGCGGCGAACCCGGAATCCAGCCGGCGGCTTCCGTTTCTGACAGGGAAGAGGCGACTTTCAGCAGACTTTAGATCACGCTTCCTGGGCGAAGGGCATCGGCCGGGCCGGCGCGAGCGGCAGGCGAACCGTCGCCTTGGTGCCCTCGCCCTTGACAGATTCGATCGCGAGCTCGGCTTTTTGATCCTGGAAGATTTTGCGGGCGAGGGTGAGGCCGAGGCCGAGACCGTCGCGCGAACGCGTCCTGAGCTGCTCGACCTGCGCGAAGGGCTCGAAGGCGGCCTTCAACTGCGCGGCGTCCATGCCGGCGCCTTTGTCGACGATTTCGAGCGCGAAAAACCCGTCCTTCCCGGCGCGGCCCTTGATCTCGATGACGCCGCCTTTCGGCGTCGCCTTGACGGCGTTCTCGATCAGATGGCCGAGAGCGTAGCTCGTATGATGGTGGTCGATCATGACGGGGACGTCTTCGAGCGCTTCGGCGTCGATCGTAATTTCGCGCTTGGCGGCCTTGTCCCGCATCTGGACAAGCACCGTCTCGACGAGATCGACCGTCGAAATGTCCTCGATTTCATATTTGATCTTGCCGGCGGTCGCGTCGGCATAGCGCAGCATCTTGCCGATGCGCGCCAAGAGCTCGTGCGCGGAGCCGCGAATATCGTCGACAAAGCCGCCGACATCGAGCGGGCCTTCGCTTTGAAGGCGTTGCTGCACGACCTCGGAAAAGCCGATGATCTGGTGCAGCGGCGTTCTCAATTCGTGGCTCAGGATCGAGATGAAATTGATCTTCGACTGATCGGCCGCCGTCGCTTCGATGAGGAGCTCTTCGATATAGGCCGCGTCAAGCGCGCGCTGGCGGTCGCGCCGCCAGATTTGGCGCGATCGGATCTCTTGCGCATAATGGGTGATGACGGCGATCTGCACGATGTTCCACATGAAGAAAATGCCGGCGATGATGTCGACGCGCGTAAATTTTCCAGCGTAGATAAGGACGCCGGAATAGACGAGCGCAATCAGAATGTAGACCGACGCCGCGAGCGTGAACGGGATTCGGTTAAAGCAGGAGGAATAGGCGAGAACGACGAGCACGCCGATGATGTAGGGCGGCGCCCCGACCGTCGGCATCAGCGCGATCATGGCGATGATGCCGAGCGAGAAGGCGAACATGCCGATTGCGATGACGGCGCCGTAAATGTTTCGGAAGCGCGTCATCCACAACATGCCGGCAAGGCCCGTCACGATCGGCCCGACAATGAGGCAGCGCACGACCAGCACGTCGGCGAGCGCCTCTTTGATCGTCAGAATGTCGAGGATCGCGAAAAGATACCAGACGACAAGGCCGCCAAGGCCGATCAGGCGGATCTTCGGCAGTTCGACATTGACAAGATGGCCCCGATAAGCGGCTTCAAGCGTCGGATCGGAGAACGTCGCCGTCGCGGGACGCAGTTCGTCCCGCCGCAGGTCCGCCCGGAACCGTTCCAGAAGGCCAGGGGCCTGCCGATTCGCTAGGGACTTATCAGGCGCGCTCATGGAAGCGGTTTTAGGACGGGATGGTTAACGCCCCGTTTGCTCTTGCATGACGTCGTTTGCTGTTTGCGCCGCGCGGCGCCTTCCGGGCGACGGCGGAAGGGCCT